>CAMCQX010000261.1 GCA_945876985.1 Chitinophaga pinensis | reverse complement strand
GGTTTAGTAGTTCAAAAAATCATCAAACAATAGCATTTTGCATTTTAAAATATTTAAAAGTCGAAGTTAAAAACTTCGGCTTTTTTTATGAATATACTTTACCATTATATTGAAGGTTATTTATGAAATTGTTTTGGTAAACTAAACTTTACAAAAAAAATTATACTAAAAAAGTTATTATTGCCTTTGTTCTATCAAAACCCAAAGCAATAGAAAAAACTATACTCAACTTTTTAAATTATTTGATGCAAAGATTCTTTTGTTTTTTATTGCTTTTAATTGGTGCAAATAATTTTGCAATAGCCCAAATAGAAAAAGCAAGTATTAGTGGTTTGGTTCGCGATAGTTTGGGCCAATTAATGGATGGCGTTACAGTATCGGTTATCAATGAAAATATTGTTGGCTTAACGAATGAAAATGGTTATTATAAAATAACTGTAAATGCAAACAATGCAATAAAATTACGCTTTAACTATTTTGGAAGTAAAGGTGAAAATTTTGACATTCCAGCATTGAAACCAAAGGAAAAATATGAGTTAAATGTAAACCTAAATATTGGTTTAGTTTTAAGTGCAGTTGAAATAAAAGAAGAAAGATACAGGGAACAAATCAGTTCATTTACCATTGATGCAAAACAATTAAGTATTAATCCAACTCCAATTCCTGGGGTAGAACAAATTTTAAAAACGTTACCAGGTGTTTCATCCAATAATGAATTGAGCGCTCAGTATAATGTGCGTGGTGGAAACTTTGACGAAAACTTGGTTTACGTAAATGACATTGAAATTTACAGGCCATTTTTACCCAGAAGTGGGCAGCAAGAAGGATTAAGTTTTATTCATTCTGATTTAGTAAAAAGTATTAAATTTAGTGCAGGAGGATTTGAAGCCAAATATGGCGATAAAATGAGTTCTGTTTTAGACATTAAATATAAAGATCCTAAAAAGATGGCATCATCCCTAAATGTTGGTTTGTTGAGTGTTCAAGCATCAACCGAAGGTGCTAGTAAAAATTTACGATTTACCTATTTAATTGGCGCACGGTATTGGTCCAATAAATATGTTGTTTCAACCTTAGATACCAAAGGCGATTATCAGCCATCATTTACCGATGTTCAAGCTTTATTAACTTATCATCTTCGTTCTGATTTAAGTTTTAGTATATTGAGCAGTTATGCTCAAAATAGGTATTTTTTAGTACCAACCGATAGGCAAACTACATTTGGAACTGTGAAACAAGCTTTGCAATTAAATGTATATTTTGATGGCGCTGATTTAATGGAATACCGAACCACAACTACAGCCGCAAGTTTGGTTTATAATCCAACACGAAGGTTACAATTGAAGTTGATAAGCTCCATGTTTTACAGTAATGAAAACGAACTTTTTACCATAGAAGGTGCATACCGTTTAAGCGAATTAGAAACAGATCAAGGAAGTACTAATTTTGGAAGAGCAAAATCGTTAAGAGGAGTTGGTTATTTTATCAATAATGCCAGAAATGGAATAGACGCAACTGTTATAAACATTGGTCATAGAGGAAGTTATAACAAAGGGAAAAACAATATTCAATGGGGTGCATTTGTTCAAACTGAAAATATAAACGACAAACTAAAAGAATGGAATTACAGAGATAGTGCGGGTTTTGCGCAACCTACTTTGGTAAATGGACAGTTGGTTTTATTGGATTATTTAAGAACAAGTATTTCATTAAACACATTTAGACTGAATGCTTTTGTTCAAAATACTCGGGTTTTAAACAGCCAAAACAACATGGTTTTAACTTATGGAATACGAAGTAATTGGTGGAGTTTTACCAACGAAAATGTTATCAGTCCTAGGTTTCAGTTTTCTTTTGAACCTAACAAAAAACACAATAAACAAATATTTGAAACCAATAAAACAGATTCAAATTGGAACAGTAAAATGCGCAAAAATTGGATTATAAAAGCATCTTATGGTTGGTATTATCAAACACCTTTTTATAGAGAATTAAGAGGCTTTGATGGTACTTTAAATTCCAATATTAAATCGCAAAAATCTATTCATTATGTATTAGGTGCTGAAATGAATTTTAAAGCTTGGAATCGACCATTTAAATTTACTGCAGAAGCTTATTATAAAGATTTAAGTAACCTCATTCCTTATGAAATTGACAATGTTCGCATACGTTATTTTGCTGATAATATATCACGTGGATACGCAACTGGTATAGACTTAAGGGTAAATGGAGAATTTGTTCGTGGTACTGAAAGTTGGGCAAGTTTAAGTTTAATGAACACGCAAGAAATAATTAGTGGTCAATATACAAAAGCGGGAGTTTTAGAAACTGAAAGATTCATTCCTCGTTTAACCAATCAAGCATTACAATTTGCCATATTATTTCAAGATTATTTCCCTAATAATCCAAGTTATAAAGTAAACTTAATGTTAGTTTATGGAAGTGGTTTTCCATTTGGAATTCCTGACCATAATAGGTATAACGACATTAATACCATGCCTAGTTACCGCAGGGTTGATATTGGTTTTACAAAAGATTTAATAGCCCTCAATTTAAAGCCAAAACAAAGAAATACTTTCTTTAAAAAAAATATCAAATATGCTAATATTGCTGTGGAAGTATTTAATATGTTAGGCGTTGACAATACCATCAGTTATACTTGGCTGCAAGATGCAACAGCACAAACTTGGGCAGTTCCAAACTATTTAACATCTCGCAGATTGAATGTGAGACTGCAAATGAAGTTTTAGAAAACTCTTCAAATCACATTTGTTGAATAAAAAATTTTAGATATTTAAAATAAAAAATCTATCATTCCACTTTAATTTTTTATCAAACATTCATCATTTATCATTCATCATTCATCATTAAAAACATGGCATTAAGCAGATTTTGGTCTTATATTATTGCGTTAAGCATCCTTTTTATTTTTTATATGCTTGGCAGCAATCAGCTTTATAACCTTGGCCAAATGGTTAACGGAAAGCAAAACGATGCTTTAGTAATTGCAGAACACCAAGCTACTTATTTTCAAAATAGTGATTCTATTTTGTATGCAAATATGGTGTTGAATAAAGCAACTGGATTCACCCAAAACGATACCGTTTATAAATTATTAGACAATGGAATTGTGGAAGTTTGTAAAGGCAAACAATCGGCCGATGGAATTTTTGTAACTTGTAAAAATACCATCATCGATATTTGGTTGCCACTTATTGGTTACCTCACTTTTTTCTGTGGTTTATTGCACTTATTAAACGATTCGAACGCAATCACCAAATTGGCAAAAGTATTAACACCTTTCTTTGCGCGTATTTTCCCTGAATTGCCCAAAGGGCATGCTGCATATGGATTTATGACAATGAATTTTGCTGCAAATTTTTTAGGATTAGACAATGCCGCCACGCCTTTTGGATTAAAAGCCATGGAAAGTATGCAGGATGTAAATACTGATAAGGAGCGGGCATCCAATAGTCAAATTATGTTTTTGTGTTTGCATGCAGCAGGCT
>CAMCQX010000260.1 GCA_945876985.1 Chitinophaga pinensis | reverse complement strand
GCTGTCAATTGAATATTTTTAGTCGTATCTTTATCTATAGATATGATATTTTTGATATCAACTTTTTTAATGTTTATGTAAATTTTTGGTCTTTCTAATCTTAAACACAAATATGCTTTTCTTTTTTCTTCTATTATTTCAACTTTAACGGAATCGTTATTGGTTTTTATAATTAAATGTTGGCTTTTTGCTTTTAGAGCAAAAAGAAAAAAAGATAAGATTGTAAGGAATATTATTTTCATTATTGATTGAATTATTGAACAACAATTTTAATAGAATTTTGCTAATTTACAAGTTAAATTACCACTACTGCAACTCAAATTCTATTTGTTTTAAATAATCTTCTGGTATTGTCATTCCTAACCTTTTTGCTTCCATTGCATCTTTAAGCGCAGCTGCTTTATTGTTTAATTCTAAATATGCTTTTGAGCGAATGAAAAAAGGATAAGGATCATTGTTATTTAAACTGATTCCAAGGTCTAAATTTTTTATTGATTCTTTATAATTTTTCAACCCAAAAAGTGCAATTCCTTTACCAATGTATGCTTTCCATACTTCTTGATTTAATTCCAAACATTTGTTATAAAGTATGATTGCCGAATCATATTTTTCTACCTGATTATAGCAACTGGCTAAATTATTATAAACTCCTAAATTTGTAGGATTTTGTACTATTACTTTATTGTAATCTGGAATTGCTTTTGCAAACAATAATTGATAACTGTAAATATTTCCCCTTGTAAAATACAAATCAGCATTTGTGGGTGAAAGAGAAATTGCTTTATTTATAAAAATCAATGCGGAATCGTGTTTACCTAAAAATTCTTTTGACATAGAAATTCCAATCCAAGCTGAGTTTTGTATTGGATTTAATGATATCGTTTTTTGATAGTTAATGATGGCGTTATCATATTTACCTAATTTAAAATATGCCGCACCAAGGTTATTGTATGCGCTTGCGTTTCCTGGTTCTAATTGAGTGGCTTTTTCACAAAGAGATATAGATTTTTGAAGCAATGTTTGTGCAAAATTTGAATTATTGTTTACAATGTTTTTTTCGGCATTATCAATGTATATGGCTGCTAAGTTATTATATGAAATGGCAACATCGGGGTAATTTTCAATTACATTATTCCATAAAGTTTCGCTGTTTTTCCAAACCCTGCAACGTTGATTACTAGCAAAGGAAAATATTACTAAAATAACCATAAAAAAAGTTACTATAAGACCACTATATTTTGAGAAAATTTTTGAATTATTGGTTTTATTTTTTTTGTTTAAGTTATTAATTGCTAACATGAAAATATTTCCTAAAATAAAGAATAATCCAACATAAGAAACATAAGAATATCTATCGGAGATGATGGAATTACCTACTTTAATAAATTGCAAAAGTGGTGCTATATTTAATAAAAAGAACAAAGCACCAAAAACTATATTTTTATTATTGCGCCATTTAAAATATATCCAAACAAACAAACCAATTACTAAAAATGGTGCTATATAAAATTCTAAAGGTAATATTCCATTTTCCTTTAAAGGATAATTATAAATGCAGGATAAGTTAAATGGAAAAAATAATTTAAAAACATAACTTAACAAACCATATGAAGCATAAAATATATTATTTATAAAAGTATCGTTATGAACCATAGCTCTAGCATTGGTTTGTTGGGCATAAATAGCAATGATACCAAAAGTAATAGAAAGAATAAAAAATGGCAACTTTTCAAATAATGATTTCCAATTGTATTTTCTATTTAAATAATAATCGATAATAAATAATATGAGAGGTAAAGTTACTGCTTGTGCTTTACTTAAAAGTGAAAGTAGAAATAAAAAAATTGTCAATATATATATATATATACGGGAATAAGACTTAAGCTTAGTATAATATGTATAGGTTAGGAGTGTTGAAAAATAAAAGAAAGTATAAAGTACATCTTTCCGTTCAGAAATCCATGCTACTGATTCAACATGCATGGGGTGAATTCCAAATAATAATGCAACCAAACTAGCACTTTGCCAAAAACCTGTAAGCAAATAAATGAATGCAAATACCAAAATTACATTCAATAAATGAAATACTAAATTAACTATATGGTATTGTTTTGGATTTAGTTTGGCAAAGGAATAATCAATTGTCAAAGAAATCATGGTTAGGGGGTGAAAATTACTTGCAACAAATTTATCTTTTAAAAAATAATCAGTCATTTTATTTTGTGCTAACCCCTTGTTTTCGGTAACGTATTTATTATCGTCCCAATTAGTAAAACCATTATTTATGCTTGGATAAAAAGAAAGTAAAGTTAAAAAAAATACTACGATTAGAATACCAAAAACATGGGTTTTATTTTTTGTGTAAGACTCAATTTTTGTTTGCATAAAAAATTTAAACTTTTTTGTTATTACGCAAATTACAAGAAAACAACATCAATTAGCAAACTTTATAATAATATTACTTTGTATTTATAAAATTGCGTTTAATTTTGGTGTTTGTAAAAAGCTACATGCGTTCAATAAAATATTTTTTAATTATACTGTTTTTGGGTTTAAATAATTCGTTATTTAGCCAAGGAATAAATACTACTTTTGGTCAAAACAGGGTTCAATACGGGCCGTTTGATTGGAACTATTTGCGCATTGAAAACTTTGATGCTTATTACTACAGTGGTGGCCGAGAATTAGCTACTTTTAGTTTAAAATATGTAAACGAAAAACTTTCAGTATTAGAAGAAAAATTAGAACATCCGCTAAGCGGACGAGTAGAAATTATTTGTTTCAATACTTTGTCTGATTTAAAACAAAGTACTTTTGGGTTGGAAGATTTGGCGCAAAATACTGGTGGATATACGCAGGTAAATAGCAATAAAATATACGTTTATTTTAATGGTGATCATGCTGATTTTGCAAGGCAATTAAATGAAGGAATTGCCATGGTTTTAATCAATGAAGTTTTGTATGGTGGAAGTTTGCAAGAACGTATTCAAAATGCCGCCTTATTGAACTTACCCGAATGGTTCTTACATGGCTTAACGGCCTATATTAGCAAGGAATGGGATGCTGACATGGACAACAGAATGAAGGACGGAATTTTAACTAAAAAGTTCAAGAAATTTAACAGATTAAATCAAAAAGATGCGGTGTTTGCAGGCCACAGTATTTGGAAATATATAATAGATAATAATGAACGCCCTGAAGAAGTTATTAAACAAGTAATTTATGCAGTTCGTATTACCAGAAATTACGAAAGTGCTTTGAGTTATGTGTGCAATGATAAAACGTTTAAACAAATTCAAAAAGATTGGTTTGAGTATTATCAAAAAATGTATAACCGAGAAGATGTAGGACGAAATATGCCTTTGGTTGACCTGAAAATAAAACGCAGAGTGGCCCAATATATTCAACCACAAATGAAGGTTTCGAGCAAAGGGAATTATGTAAGTTTTACAAGCAATAAAAATGGTAAATACAAAGTTTGGTTATTGAATACTAAAACCAATAAACTAAA
>CAMCQX010000259.1 GCA_945876985.1 Chitinophaga pinensis | reverse complement strand
AAACAAAGTAATTGGGGAATTGAAACCAATCGTTATCCGCAAACCCGCATGGGTGTTGAACAAATTATGTACGATGAGTTCATTAGAGCTAAAGAATATGAAAAGAATTTAAAAGCAAATTCAGCATTTACTCGCAAGGATTTGGAACTAGAAACTGTGCTTGAAATATTGAATAAAAAACGCTTTATCAGTTGCCATAGTTATGTACAAAGTGAAATAAATATGTTGATGCATGTTGGAGATAGCATGGGTTTTAAAGTGAATACATTTACGCATATTTTGGAAGGTTATAAAGTAGCCGATAAAATGAAAGCGCATGGAGTAAGTGCCAGTACTTTTGCCGATTGGTGGGCTTATAAATATGAAGTAATTGATGCCATTCCTCATAACGCTGCCATTATGCAAAAAATGGGTTTAAACGTAGCCATCAACAGCGATGATGCAGAAATGGGACGCAGGCTAAACCAAGAAGCAGCTAAGATTATAAAATACGGAAATATTAGTGAAGAAGATGCTTGGAAAATGGTGACATTAAATCCAGCCAAAATGCTTCATTTGGATAATAAATTAGGAAGTATAAAAGCAGGTAAAGATGCCGATTTAGTGCTTTGGAACAATAATCCATTAAGCATTTATGCCAAACCTGAAATGACTTTTGTAGACGGAATTTGTTATTATAGCATAACTCAAGATGAAGCGTTAAGAATAACTATTAAAACTGATCGCCAACGATTAATTAATAAAATGATTGCTGCTAAACAAGCAGGCGAAAAAGCTGAGCATAAAGTGAGCAAGATTGACGAAAATTATCATTGTGAGGATTAAGATTCACTTTGTTAAAGTTTTTTTTCTTTGACAAAGATTATTATGTAGAAAAAAATTAATTATATTTAGTTTAATATTTTATCGATTTCAACAGGAAAATTTTCCATTTCTAACGCATGAATTTTTTGGGCAATGGTTAAGGGCGTATCATTTTCTGTGAGCGGAGTATTAGCTCTGAAAATAATTTTTCCATCATCAAATTTTGAATTCACATAATGAATGGTAATACCTGTTTCTGTTTCATTAGCAGCTTTTACAGCTTCATGCACATGCATTCCGTACATTCCTTTTCCGCCAAATTTTGGCAATAAAGCAGGGTGAATATTGATAATTTTATTTGGATAAGCATTGACTAAGTAATTTGGAATTAACCATAAAAAACCTGCAAGCACAATTAAATCTGGACGATATTGGTATAATTTTATTAAGAAATATTCTTTACTTATGATATCATCTTTGGTAAAAACTACACAAGGAATTCCAAATCTTTTCATTTTTTTAATAACACCAGCATTGGCATTATTGGTAAAAACTGCAGTAATTTTTACGGAATTACTGTCCTTAAAATATTCGCCAATATTTTCAGCATTACTGCCACTTCCTGAAGCAAAAATCACAATATTTTTCATTTTAAAATCCCAATTCTGTTTTTAAAACCTTTTCTAAAAAGAGGTTAGCATTGCTATTTCCATTTAAATTTTGAATAGGCAAACTCATAAAAACCAAAACTGTTCTGTTAAATTTTAACGAAATGCGTTTAGAAATCACATTTGATTGACCTAACCAAGGTTTTACACCTGATGTACCCAGAGTAATTAAACTTGCATTGTAAAGTGAATCATAATTACTGGTTCCACTTGATGCAGTTTGCGTATAAAATGGCCTTGCACTCGAAATAATTGTATTGCATTTTAAAGTAGGCCAACTATTATCAAAAGGAGTTACCAAATCATTTATATTCATTCTAATGGCCAATCCAGTAGGGTCGCTGGCTAATTTTTGAATGGGTGTAAATCCAAAATATTCCGATTCACTTTGAATATCTGAACCAAAGTTACACATCATAAACATGCGCCCACCATTTTCAAAAAACAAGTCGGTAGATTGTTGCGCCAATGCCAATGTGTTTGAAGTGGCACCTTCATCGCTTATCCAAATAATTTTATTAAAAAATGAAAATATGCGTGCTTGTGTTAACACATCTGGAGCTTGCTCAGTATAAGTTGAAAGCAAAGTATTATAATCGTTTATTAGCATTAAATCATAAGTTGGCACAAACGATGAAATTCTTGTAGTAATAAAATTCTGAGGCGTGTTACGTGAAGTTAAATAAGCATTTATAAAAAGCGTTTTTGATTTAGGTTTTTTGATGAAAATAGAATCTTTTGTGAATTTTGAACGCAAGCCTGCTTTGTCAAATGCCCTTACATAAAAATAATTCATGGAGTCGTATTTCAAACCTTTTATTTTTAAAGCTAATGGATTTAATTTAGTTCCAGTATATACAAAACAGTCGCCTGTAAAGTTAGTGTCAGACTGAATGGTAATATCTAGTATCGAATTGGAAAGTGTATAAGCTGAATTAGTTGTATCGTTTAAAAACACGTCAAAACCATTGATATCTTGCATGCCATCCGCGTCATTTGCAGTCCAAAAAAAGTGAACTGCTGGGAATGAAACCGTAGGTTTTTTACCTGCAATATTTGTCATGTTAATAGTAGGAGCGGAGTTCATTACCGGATAAGCTAAACTTGCTGGTGTTAAATCTTTTTGCCCATTATTATCTATTGCTCTTACAAAAATATCAATGTCAGCGGTATCGCTTCCTTGCTGAATAATTAATAAAATACTGCTGTCGGTTCTTGTAGTATAAGTCCAAGTTTTCATGCTATCAATCGAAACCTCAAAACCAACTACATAACCATTACTTGATGTTCCCCACCAATAAGCATCAACCCTTGTTGTAAGTCGGTTAACACCACTTCGCTCTATTTTATTGATTGCCATAAAAGTTTCAGGATTTGGGTTTAAACTTAATGTTCCTTCATAACCTTTTTTACAAGCAAAAATTGTAATTACTGTTAATACAAAAAATAAATATTTAATATTTCTCATTCAATTAGATAAATAATCATCAAACATACTGATTTATTTTTAGATGATTTGCAGCTTGTTTATAATTTAATATTTTAATAAAGTAGTTGAATTGCAAAGCATAAATGCTTAATTCATGACTCCTTCTTTTAGCTTCTCAGCATTTTCAGCTATTTGTAATTGGTCAATAAATTCTTGAATATCACCGTTAATTACGTCTGGCAAATTGTATTTAGTTAAGCCAATTCTGTGGTCTGTAACTCGAGCTTGCGGATAATTATAAGTTCTAATTTTAGCCGATCTATCACCTGAAGAAACCATGGTTTTACGTTTGCTCGCAATTCCATCTACGTGTTTTTTCAATTCTATTTCGTATAATTTTGTTCTTAACATTTGCATGGCACGTTCTCTGTTTCCCTTTTGATTACGCTCTACTTGGCAAACTACAACTATTCCTGAAGGCTTGTGTGTTAACTGAACTTTCGATTCTACTTTGTTTACATTTTGTCCTCCAGCACCTCCCGAACGAGAAGTTTGCATTTCTATATCTGCAGGATTTAATTCTACGTCTACTTCTTCTGCCTCTGGCAATACTACTACCGATGC
>CAMCQX010000258.1 GCA_945876985.1 Chitinophaga pinensis | reverse complement strand
CATCAATTAGGAAATAAAACGAGTGTAACAAATGCAGTTTTCCCAATATTTATAGCTGAATATTTGGTAGAAGATGAGTTCAGTTATCCCATTTCAATAAATGGAAAGCACCGAATGAATTTAACATTCAGTTTGCAAACTTCTGCTTTAGAAATAGAAGCAACTGTTTTAGCTAACGAGTCTATTCAAAAATGGTTAGAAGGCAAAACACCTAAAAAAGTAATTTTTGTAAAAGGTAAAATTGTGAATTTAGTTTGCTAACAAACCTTGTTTCTACTGCGCTTAAACTACAAAAAATTTGAATTTCGTAATTTGGATTTCGTAATTTGAATTTCGAATTTATAATTCAAAAATTATTTTTTCTTGGTAGTATATTTTGTTCCTTTTCCTAAAAAGAAATTGAAAGTATCGCTGCGTAATCCAATGCGTAAAGTTTCACTTGGTATTACATCATTTGGAGCAATGTTTCCTAAATTAACATTGGCACCTACTAATTTTATAAAATACGTTTGTTGCGCTTTTTGTGGTGCTTCCCAAATAATTTTTTCGGAAGGAAGTTTAGTTAAAATTTCTTGTACCAAACCTTCTCTTACTTCGCCATTGCTTCTGTATACGCCTACATTTCCTGCCTCGCGTGCCTCAGCTATTACTTTCCAAGCACCAGCCTGAATTTCAGTTTCCATTAATTCAATCCATTGGTAAGGTGGAATAATTTTTTCAATATCTTTACTACCAACTTCACTTAATACAGTTACATATTTACTTAATCTACTAATATAATCTAACTTTATATCGTGAGGTAATTCTATTGATCCATCAGAAATTTCAGCATGTGAAAGTTTAAATTTTTCTAAAACTTTTAAATATTCTTCAAATTGATTTCTAACTAAAAAAGCTTCAAATAAAGTTCCACCAAAATAAACAATCACATTGTTTTTTTGATATAATTTTATCTTTTCTTCTAAATTTGGAGTTACAAAAGCAGTTCCAAATCCAAGTTTAATAATATCAATATATTCACCAGATACCGATAATAAATCTTCAGCTTCTCTCATGCTAAGACCTTTATCCATAACCATGTTTATTCCACTTTGACGTGGTTTAACAGTACGGTCTGGTATCATTTTGAGTTTAAAATTATTCATTTTATTTTAATTTTTTTTGTAAATTTCAAAGCGCTAAAATAATAGATTTAACCTTTTTTTTAATTTAAAATTTATCAATAAAATAGTTGATAGAAAACTTAACTTACATTTACATAAATACTTTTTATTTCATCATTGTATTTGGTTTCAACCACTTTACGTTTAATTTTTAGAGTAGGAGTCATTTCTCCAGCATCCAAGGTAAACGGTAAGCGTTTTAAGGCAAAATGCTTAACTCTTTCGTATTTACCTAAATTTACTTCTAATTTCTTCATGTCTTCTTCCATCCATTCAATAATTTCTTTTTCACGGATAAATTCGTCAGCTTGATTGAAAAAATCTTCTTTTAAATTAAACTTTTCTTTTACTTCATCTTTACTTGGAACAATCAAAGCTGTCAAATATTCTTGTCCATCGCCTATTAAAAATATCTGTTCAATTTTAGTTGATTTCATATACACATTTTCAATAGGAGTGGGGTATATATTTTTACCAAATGAGTTAACAATAATATTTTTTATTCTATCCGTAATTTTCAAATATCCTTTTTCAAATTTACCAACATCACCAGTGTGTAACCAACTTTCGCTATCAATTGCTGCTGCAGTTTCTTCTGGTAAATTCCAATAACCTTTCATTACATTTAATCCACGAACTAAAATTTCACCTTCGCCCGATTCAAATGTTGGGTTATAAGAATCGTAAGTTTGTAGCGTAATTATTTCTTTGGTTTCTACATGTTGAATAGCAACTTCATTGGCTTGTCCAATTCTTCCTACTGTTCCCCAAATTTGTCTGTGAATTTCATTGGCACATACAAATGGTGAGGTTTCTGTTAATCCATATCCTTCAATCACTAACATGTCCAAATTGCCAAAAAACTCGCCAACATGTTTTGGTAAAGCACCGCCTCCACTTACCATTACACTCATTTTGCCGCCCAAACGTTCTTTTATTTGTGCAAAAACAAGTTTTTCAGCAATGGCTAATTGTAAATTTAAAAACAGTCCATTACTTTTACCATTTTCTTTGTTTATTCTACGTTTTTCACCCGCTTTAATTGCCCAATTAAAAATAATTTCTTTGTAACCGCCAGAGGTAGCAACGCTTTTTCGAACTCTATCTTCTATTCTTTCTAACAAACGAGGAACAGTAAGTATCGCACGAGGTTGTACTTCTTGAATATTGCTTGTTAAAGATTCTAAACTTTGGGCAAATGCTACTTTAAAACCTTTAAAGGTACTGAAATAATAAGTACAGGTTCTTTCATATACATGGCAAAGTGGAAGAAACGATAAAAAAGTATAATCTTTGCTTACAATTGGCAACAATAAATCGGCCATTACGATGTTACTCATAAAATTATTGTGTGTAAGCATGGCTCCTTTAGGTTTTCCTGTAGTTCCCGAGGTATAAAGTAAACATGATAAATCATCGTAGGTTACTTTTTCTAATTCTTGTTCGATTAACTCTTTTGTATTTTCATATAAAACGTTTCCTTGTTCTATTACTTTTTGATATGAAATGATATTTTCACCTTCTGCCTCAAAAGTGGTAATTATATTTTTTAAAGTGGGGCAATTTTCTTTTATTTTTTTTACTCTTTTTAATAAAAAAGGTGTGCCTACTAATATTATTTGAGATGCTGAATCGTTGATAATATGTTGTATATCCGATTCTGAAGAAGTTGGATACACTGAAACATTTACAATTCCAAGTTGCATTAAAGCCTGGTCGTAACAAATGTATTCCGGACAATTTTCAATTAATAAAGCTGCTTTATCGCCTTTACGCAATCCTTTATCATATAAATAGGCGGATATGGCGTTTAATTGTTCAAAAACTTCAGCATAAGTAATATCTTCATACCTGTCTTTTCTCTTTACTTGTAAATAAGTATCGCTTGGCTTATTGATAACGTAAGCTGTATGACGCAAAAAATAATGAAGCGATTTAAAGTCTTTGTATTTTTCAGTAATTATTTCAAACATAGTTTTTATTTATTTATTCTGTTTGCGAATAAAAGGCATTTATTTGAAAGTACAATTGCAGTTTTCGCAAAAAATTACATTAAATAATTTGCTTTTTGTACTGAAATGCCATTTATTTTAGTTGAAATCAATAATTTAAATTTTTTTGGCTCAATATTTGGAATATTTTTTTCTTAAATTTTTGATTTATTAGTGATATCATAATTTTTACATTAATGGTATAGTTATTAGTCAAAAAATTTCTTTGTTTTGTATAATCAATTAACAAATAAAATAGTATGAAAGTTAAATCGTTTTTAGCCATTTTTACATTAGCTTTATTCATTAGCTCATGTGCGCTTTTAAATCAGCCAGTTTCCGCTGATGATGATCTTTATTATTCATCAACAGATA
>CAMCQX010000257.1 GCA_945876985.1 Chitinophaga pinensis | reverse complement strand
AGCTATGTTTTTCCAATCTTCATTTAAGTTTTCTATGGCATTTTTCACTTCATGATGAATGCGTACATCAAATACTAAAGTTAAAACTTTTACGGAAAAAGTTTCCTTTAATTCATTGGCTAATTTTTCAATTTTATCTTGTCTGCGGGCATTTAAAATCAAATCAAAACCTTGAGCAGCAAGCAAACGAGCGGTGGCCTCTCCTATTCCTGATGACGCTCCTGTAATAAATGCTATTTTATTTGTCATTTTATGTATGTTTGGTGTGCAAATTAATCAAAAATATGAATACTTATTTCGACATAATTTTACGCTCCTTAGCTGTTTATATTTTCATCATTTTGGCCATCCGCTTTTTTGGAAAAAAAGAACTTTCACAATTAAGCATTACCGACTTGGTGCTGATACTTTTAATAAGTAATGCAGTGCAAAATGCAATGGTTGGCCCTGATTCTTCGCTAGCTGGTGGATTGGTAGCAGCACTTACTTTATTTGCTTTAAATTATATTATAAAACTTGTGTCATATAAAAGCAAAAGCTTTAGTAAAATTTTGGAGGGAGAACCTGTGATGTTGGTTTACAAAGGTTTTGTAAAAACTGAAAATTTACAAAAACAAAAACTTACGATTGAAGAATTAGAAGCAGTGGTGCGCGAACATGGAATTGAAAAAATTGTAGATGCTGAATTGATCATGCTTGAAAGAGATGGTAGCATTAGTGTAATTTCAAAAGAATTGAAAAACCAAACTATTCATAAACCTAAACACATTAAAAAATATGGAGAGAAAAATAGCAATTAATTAATTATTGATTATCAACTACCAGTGCTCATTGATCAACTCTTAAAAATTAACAATTAATTACAATAAAAAAAGGCCATCCTCGCGAGACAGCCTTTCATTTATAATTTTCGAGTTTCTTGCTTTGAATTTAAAATTTCGAATTTATTTCTTCCCTAATTTATTCATATCTACACCCCTACTTTTAGCCATGTCTTCAAGCTTTTTTTGGAATTTAGATACAGTAACAGGTTTCTTTTTATTTTCTTGTAATTGAGCATGTAATTTCTTTTCGTCAACAAAAAACTTAATGGTTAATTGTTGTAAAATAGTAACCAAGTTCGATACAAAATAATAATAATTTAAACCTGCTGCAAAGCTATTTAAAGTAAATAAGAATATGATTGGCATAAATAAACCTAACCATTTCATTTGTCCGGTAACACCTGTAGCCTGATTATTATAAAGTGCATATACTACAGACGAAACTGTCATTAATATAGCAAATAAACTTACGTGATTACCATAAAATGGAATTTCAAAAGGTAAATCTAATACATTATCAAAAGTTGATAAATCTTCAGCCCAAAGGAAACCTTGTTGGCGTAATTCAAAAGCAGAAGGGAAAAATTGGAACATGGCAAACAAAATTGGCAATTGTAATAATACAGGAATGCAACCACCAAAAGGATTCACACCTGCTTTTTTATACAATTTCATGTTTTCTTGTTGCGCTTTAGTCATGTCACCACCCGTTTTTTCTTTTATGTCATCCATTTCCGGTTTCAATAAACGCATTTTGGCAGCACTCAAATAACTTTTGTAAACCAAAGGAAGCAAAGCAGTTTTTATCAATAAAGTAAGCATGAATATAATAATACCAAAACTTCCAATATACCTGCTTAAAAAATCAAATACATTGATAACTATGTATTTATTTACCCATCTGAAAACGCCCCAACCTAAAGTAACAATTCGTTCTAATGAAATATTTAAAGTCTCTAATGTTTTATAATGATTTGGACCATAATATATTTTCATAGCAAAACTTTCATTGTTGTTATGATCGTACGGAATGGTTAAAATTGAGCTAAATTTACGTAAATTAGTTTTATAAGGATCATTTTTGGTTTCTAAAACCGCATCGGTAAATCCTTTTTCAGCTATAATAGTTTGGTTAAAGTATTGTTGTTTGTAACTTACCCAATGCAAATCGCTGGTAATGGTTTCTTTAGCATCGCTTCCTTCCGAAAGTTTCGATGGTTCATCATCTTTTACCCTATAAAAAATAGTTGAAACACGTTCTTCAGCATCTCTGGTTTTTTCTTGCATGCGCAAATTGGTGGTCCAATTAATGTCTAGACTAGTTCTATTTCGCTGAATTACATTTTCTAAACCTACTAAATTAATATTATATTTTAGCATATTACTAATAGAGTCAAAGCCATATAATTGTTCAATGTATTGGTTTTCGCCAATACTCACTTTCATACTGATACTTTTTTTATCGTCAGATATTGTTGGCTTAAAATACAAATTTGCCGTATTGATAATTTTATTGTCAACTGTAGGAAAGTCGAATGATTGCACATTATCAGCACCATCAAATAAAACTAAATCTTGTTTTGCATAAGTTTTGTATTTTTTTAATTGAACTTTGTAAATTCTTCCACCTTTATTGGTAAAAGTAATTTTCAATTCATTGTTTTCAATACTTGAAAATTCTTCAGTTCCTTGAGCCGCTATTGCAAAAGTACCAAATGCTTCATTTGCACTAGCAGTATCTTTTGATGCTGATAGCACTGCATTGTTTTTTAAAGAATCAATACTGGTTCTTACAATACTATCTTGCTGAATTGTAGCAATATTTGTGCTGTCTTGTTGACGCTTGTATGCTTCAATTTCTTCATCACTTGGTTTTAAAAAGTAAGCCCAACCAACCAATAAGGCTAAAATTAGCGAAAAGCCAATGAGTGTATTTTTATCTAACATATTTTTTTTAACGGCTGCAAATGTAATAAGTTGATGTAATTTATATTACTCCAACTTATTATTTACAAAACAAAATTATAATTATTAATAATTGAATTTTTTGAATGTTTCTGTATAAAAATTTATTTACCTATAAACTCTACCTGAATGGAATCGCCCCAAAGTTCTTCTACGGCATAAAACTCACGTTTTTCGCGTTGAAAAACATGAGCTACCACATTGAAATAATCCAATAAAACCCATTCGTTATTTTCCATTCCCTCACGGTGCCAAGGCATTTCACCTGTTAATTTTTTCACTTCTTCATCTACACTTCGTGCAATTGCTTCAACTTGTTTGTCACTTTCGGCATGGCTTATTACAAAAAAATCAGTACTTGCGCTTTTAACATTACGCATGTCTAAAATTTTTATATCTTCTGCTTTACGTTCAAACATTCCTTGTGCTATTGCCCATGCCAAATACTCGGTAGGATCAGTGATAACTTGTTTCGATTTCGTTTCTTTTTTGGGAGTTTCTTTTTTAGCTATCACCTTTTTAGGTGCAACTTTTTTAAAACTTACCTTTTTTGCAGCTACTTTTTTGGCTACTTTTTTTGCAGCTACTTTTTTTGCTGGTGTTTTCTCAGTACTCATTTGCTATTTATCTTGCTATATTGCGCGCCAAAAGTAAGTTTAAAAAACGGTTATAAAAATTTGTTATCTATTCAATTTAAATATCACTTTATAAATCAGTTAGATTCAACGAATAATTTTATAAAAAATTA
>CAMCQX010000256.1 GCA_945876985.1 Chitinophaga pinensis | reverse complement strand
AAAATTGTTTGAATCAAAAAGCAGAAAAATGATTAATGAAATATGATTGTTTTAAATGAATAAAAACAAATACAGATTTTGACAATGTAAATACATACCTTTTAAAACACAAATAGCTGTAAACAAGGGTTTACAGCTATTTAAATATTTTATTTTTAAGTTATTTATTCCATTCCTCTTAGCATTGGACTTGTTCCCCAAGGAATTCTCGATAAAATTAAAAGTAAACCTATTCCATAATAAACCAAACTTCTCATGTGTTTACTAGCATCTTCATATGCTTTTTTACTTTTTATTCTGCCTATTTGAATTAAAATAACTGCTATGATATTAGTTAAAGGATGCTCTATTACCAAAGCTATTAACACTTTATCTTTCATAAAAACCGATGCGCCTTGCGATAATGCTTGTTGCACATTTGGACTCATATACCAAAGTACTAAACCTAATAATAACATGGTATGCGTTAATGCTATTAAAATTTTAGCAGCTGTATTTTCCTCTTTTCCAAATGGTTTGTTATTTATTTTACCGTTTAAAGAACGAATAATTGCATACAATGCTGCAAATAAAAATGCCCATCTTAACCAACTGTGAATCAATAATAATGTAGAATATCCCATAAATTTTTAAATTTGTTTGTGCAATTATAAACCCCCAAAATCAATTTAT
Source organism: Chitinophaga pinensis (assembly GCA_945876985.1). Lineage (GTDB taxonomy): Bacteria > Bacteroidota > Bacteroidia > UKL13-3 > UKL13-3 > JAAFJM01. The sequence continues at coordinate 2,876 of CAMCQX010000256.1, read as the reverse complement.
TAGTTTCAGTAATAAACAGTTTTATACACTTTTTTAAAATTATGTATGTTGCAATCTAATTCATTTTAATTTAATTTGTTTTTATGTTAGCAGGTTTTTGGCATCAAATTCCATTTGTTAGAATAGTAATCCCAATAACTATTGGAATTGGAATCAACCTGTTTTTTCCAATGCCAATAATTACTATTTCAGTGCTTTTATCCATTTCATTCTTGGTTTTATTCATCATTTGGAAAGTTTTTCTTTATCAATTTCACAATAAAATTTTTGGGATTTTTTTTAATATTACATTGTTATTTAGTGGAATTGCTTTGCATACAAGCCAAAATCATTTAAACTATCAAACACATTTTACCAAAACCAATGGAGAATATTTAGTAATAGATATTTCAGAACCTGGGCAAATGCGTAAAAATTCTATTAAATGTAAAGCCAATGTTTTGCAAGTAATAAATCAAGGGAAATCAATTCCAGTTGATGGTAATTTGATGATTTATTTTGAAAAAGATTCAACTATTTTAGAACAATTAACATATGGAACTCGCTTAATAATTAAAAATACGAGTCAAGAAATTAAAGGCCCTCAAAATCCTTATGAGTTTAACTACAAACGTTACCTTGCTTTTAACCAAATATACCGACAAGTATATGTTACCAAAAACAATTTTGCACTAATTGACCATTTAGGCGGAAATATTTTATGGAAAATTGCTTACCAAGCACAAGCATTCTTTAATGCTTCACTTTTAAAATATGTTCAAGGTGTAAATGAAATAGCCATTTCCAAAGCTTTACTTTATGGTTTTGATGATGAAATAGATCCAGAGTTGGTTCGTGCATATTCAAATACTGGAACATTGCACGTGTTAGCTGTTAGTGGAATGCATGTTGGTTTAATTTTTTGGCTCATTAATTTATTGCTAAAATATTTTGATAAACGAAAATATCAACGGGTTTTAAAAGCAATAATTTCATTAATTATTATTTGGGCTTATTCGTTGTTATGTGGTCTTTCGCCTTCTATTTTAAGGGCCAGTGTAATGTTTAGTTTTGTTGCCGTTGGCAATATGGTAAAAAATAAACCCAATATAAATAATACCTTGGCCGCATCAGCATTTGTGCTACTATTGTTTGATAGTAATATGCTTTCAAATGTTGGTTTCCAATTAAGTTTTTTAGCAGTTTTTGGTATTGTAAATATTCAAAAATATTTTAAACAATGGTTTACTTTTAATAGTAAAATTGGCAATGAAGTTTGGAATATTATTTCGGTTTCTATTGCTGCGCAATTGGCAACTTTTCCTTTAGGATTATTATATTTTCATCAGTTTCCTGTTTATTTTATTGCTTCAAACTTGTTAATTATTCCGCTTACTACATTGGTAATTTTTGTTGCCATTGCAATGATTTTTATGGCTGGTTTGGCTCAGTTATTTTCAATATTTAATTACGCAGCAATGGCTTTAGGCTGGGCGGTAAAATGGCTTATTTTTATTACCAATATTATTGTGCTTTGGCTCGAAAAACTTCCATATTCTTTTGTTTCAGGAATTCAAATCAATGAAATAGAAACCATTCTTATATTTTTTGCGGTAGCATATACCTGTAGTTATTTTATTACTAGAAAACAATATTTGGCAAAACTCGGATTGGTATTTTTTATCCTAGTATTTTTGGTAAATGCTTATGAAGATTATAAAATTCAACACCAAAAATTTATTACAGTTTACAATATCAATAAAACTTTTGCTATGCAAATTTTTGATGGCAATAAAAGTATATTAATTGCTGATTCTTCCTTGTTAAACAATGCTGACAAAATCCATTTTCACATACAGCAACATATTTGGGCGTTCGGAATTACTGATATTGACACCATTCTATTTTCTAATAATTTGCAAATATCATTGAACAAAATGAAGCTAAATATTGGCAAAACTATTTTGCCAGATTGTATCAATATTTTAACTCAAAAAACATTTATTGACACAAATTTGATTAAAAATAATACTGCTTCAGTGATAATTAGTTCCAAACTAAAAACAAATCAAGCTCAAACAATTTCAAAATTTTTAAGCTTTAAAAATATCAATGGAAATAATGTGATGGAAAATGGCGCTTTTACCTTTAATATTGAACCATAATTTTAAATACTATGAACGATTTAGTTTTATTTGAAGTAAAGGAACGTGTGGGTTATATTATTTTAAACCGACCAGAAAAACGCAATGCTTTAAGTTTTGAATTAGTAGCGGAAATAAAACGTGTTTTCGCCCAAGCCGAAAGTGATAAAAACTGTAAAGTAATAGTTATTAAAGCTATTGGCGAAGCTTTTTGCAGTGGTGCTGATTTAGCAAGTTTACAAGCCATGCAAAACAATACTTACGAGGAAAATTTAGCAGATAGTAATCATTTAAAAGAGCTGTTTGCCATGATTTACCAATCACCAAAAATTGTGATTGCACAAGTAGCAGGTGCGGCCATAGCAGGTGGTTGTGGCTTAGCCAGTATTTGCGATTTTTGCTTTGCAATTCCTGAAAGTAAATTCTCGTATTCTGAAGTAAAAATTGGATTTGTTCCTGCCATTGTTATGGTATTTTTAGTTAGAAAAGTAGGCGAACAAACTGCCAAAAAATTATTGCTAACAGCAGAATTATTTAATGCTGAACAAGCCAAAAACTATCAATTAATTAATGAAGTAATTGCAGCAAATGACATAGAAAGTTACGTGTTTAATTTTGCTCAAAAACTTTGTACCGGAGCATCTGAACAAAGTTTGGCTTTAACAAAAAAAATGATTGATGAAGTACAAAATCGTAATTTGAATGATGCGTTAAATTATGCAGCCGAAATGAATGCTCACGCACGCCAAACAA
>CAMCQX010000255.1 GCA_945876985.1 Chitinophaga pinensis | reverse complement strand
TCAAATTCAAATTCTTCAATATCAATTCCCGTATTTTTTATTCTGAAAATTCCTTTGCGTTCAAACAAAAAATCTAAAGAGCCACTTACCATTAACTGACCACCTTTTTTATTAAAATACATGCGTAAATTAGCCACAGTTCTGGTAGGATTATCGGTGGCAGTTTCTATAATCATTGGAATATTATGCGGACCTTTTCCTTCATAAACCACTTCTTCAAAGTCTTTATCTTGTTTAGTAGTTGCCCTCGAAATGGCTGCATCTATATTTACTTTAGGCATATTGATTGCTTTTGCATTTCCAATAACTGCTCTTAATCGTGCATTGCTATCAGGATCCCCATTTCCATTACCTGCTTTTATTGCAATGGCAATTTCTTTACCTATTTTGGTAAATGTTCTACTCATTTTAGCATAACGAGCAAACATTTTATGCTTACGTTTTTCAAATACTCTTCCCATAATATTGTACTTTTTTCAGGTTGCAAAATAGCAATTGCAATTCGTAAATGAAAATGATAATTTGGTGGTTAAGTTTTAAAGCATAAAACACATAATTAAAAATTCTGAAATTCGTTTTATTGTTTTTAATAAAACAAATGATAATTTCGAACTTTATCAGCTTCAAATTTAGTGGTACAAAGTTTGAATAATGTTTGATTAATACTGAAAATAGCTCCATGTTTAAAAATACATTTATAAAAGCAAAAATTCTATTCCCATTATTCTTAATAATAATATTGGTTTCGTGCGGCACAACAAACAACGGAATTAACAGAAAAGACAGGAGTAAGCAGCCCGATTGGGTGCAACAAAGGCCTGTAAATAATAATTTTTATGTGGGAGTTGGCTATGCCAATAAAATGTTAAATCCGGCCGATTACCAAGCCATGGCAAAAAAGCGTGCCTTAAACGACTTAATTGGTGAAATAAAAGTGGTAGTTTCTTCTAATTCTATACTTTCGCTTAATCAAAATAATAATGTATTGAACCAAATGTTTGCTACCGATACTAAAGTAATGGCGCAGGCCATGGTGGAAGATTTTGAGGTAGTAGACAGCTGGGAAAACAAATCGGATTTTTATATTTATTACAAACTTTCAAAAGCTGAATATGAAGCTGCCAAACGCAGAAAATTGCAAGCTGCCATTGAGCAATCGCTTAACTTTTTGGATAATGCCGACCGACTTAATTATCAAAATAATTACATGCAAATGATGCGTTTGCGAATCAAAGCGTTAAGCGCATTACAAAATTATTTGAACGAAGATGTGGCGACTGTTTACAAAGGAAATGAAGTGTATTTGGTGAATGAAATTGTGAGTCAAATACAAAACCAATTATACAAATTACAAGTAAAAACTGAAGTGGTAGAACTAAAAGGCAAAATTGGAAAACCCATTAATAATCCATTTACAGCTACCGTAAAATTGCAGGAAAACAATAGTTTTGTTCCTTTTGTTCCCTTAACTTTAAAAGCCACACAAGCCAAATTTGATTTTGGCAATAGTGCCGAAACCGACCAAAATGGTATTGCTACTTTCTCATTGAATAGAATTCAAGCCAAAGACCCAATTCAGCAAGTAAAAATTATAGTTGACATAGCTACGATTATTAAAAGTGATAGTTTAAACGGATTGCTAAAAAGCATTTTAACCAATATAGATGCACCTAGTACTAATTTTAGATTAGCAGTAGAACCTATAAAAATTTATACCAATAGTAAAGAACAAATTTTAAGTAAAAACTTAGAGTTTAATATCATTGAACCACAACTTAAACGCAAATTAGTAGAAAGCGGCTGTAATTTTGTTACAGATAGAAAAAATGCAGATTATGAAATTAAAGTAATAGCAAATACCACAGATTTAGGCATTATGTGGGGCAAAATGCTGCAAGCAAATATTAACATGAACATTAGTATTGTAGATGTTAAAAACAACCAAGAAATTTATAAAGATGCCTTAAAAGATATCAAAGGATTTCAGTTAACGCCCGAAAATGCGAGTAAAGATGCTTATAACAACATGCTGAATAAATTTTGGGAGCAAGTATATCCCACTTTTTTAAATGAACTTTTGCTGACTGATCATTAAAAAAAATCCCAATCAAATTCTGTTTTGATTGGGATTTTTTGTTTCTTTTTAATTACTCAATTCCTTACTTAATTCATCGGCTTTGGCTACTTTTTGAAGTACCCAAAGTACATAACGAATATCTACCGCCACGCTCCTACTGTAACTTTCGTTCCAAGCATAATCGTTAATGGTAGCAGTATAAGCACGGTCAAAATTAATACCTACTAATTCTCCTTTTGAATTCATTACCGGGCTTCCACTATTGCCACCGGTGGTGTCTAAATTATATAAAAAATTAACAGGCAAATCGCCCAAACTTGGTTTCATTAAATCGCCAAAATCTTTAGCAGCATATAACTCTTTAATCAATGGCATTAATTCATAATCCACGCCATCTTCTTTTTCTACCACCCCACGCAAAGTGGTAAATGGAGCATGGTATTCGGCATCGTTTGGCGAATATCCTTTTACATAACCATAAGTAAAGCGCAAAGTAGCATTGGCATCAGGCACAAAACTTTTATTTTGGAATACTGATTTTGCATCTACATATTTTGCCATTAGTGCATTTAATTCTGCTTCACGTTTTAGGTCTTCTTTATCATAGAAATTGATCTCTAAATTTAAATTAGCCGCCAAATCAAGTAAAGGATCTTGCAAAGCAAAAAGCTTTTCAATGTCTTCATTGGCTAATTTTTCAATCATTTTGGTATCTTTAAAAATAGTTTTGCTGTAAATTTCATCTGCGTTGATGTTTTTGGCAAATGCATCTACTTGGTTATTTTTATTAAATGTGGCAGCATCTGCTTGCATTTTTTTGAATGCTGCTATTTCAAAAGGTTCATCGTATTTGCTAAATGCAGTTGCTAATAATTGCTTTAAACGCAATCCTTGTTTGAGTTTAAAATCTGTTCTTTCAGCATCTGATTTCAAAAGTGCATACGCATTTTTATAATTATCAATGGCACCAGCCATTGAAAACATAGGTGTTACATTATAAATTTGATCGTACCATAAATTACGAGGTGCAAATTTTAAAATATCGTCATATAGCACATTTATTCTAGGAATTACATTGCTATAAGTAGCTTTTAAAGTTTCATCTTTACTTAAAAAATCTTGCAACAAAGCTTCGTCATTGTATTTTTTATTGGTTAAACCTGTTCTTCTAAATCCTTGTAATTTACCTTTAAAGTTCTTGGTGGTATTGGCTAATTGTTTAATTTTTGAAGCATATTTTATAGCCAAAGTTTGATTGCCTTTACTCAGTTTTTCCATTTCCTCTATTTGCCAATCGTATATATTACTAATGTATTGAAGCATGTATTTTTCATGGTATTTATAAAATGCTGCAGGTTGGTGGCGGTATGTTCTACCTGGATAACCTAACACAAAAACAAAATCGTTTTCGTTTACCCCTTTTTGGTTAATTACTAAATGTTTTGCAGGTTTATAAGGCACATTTTTAATTGAATATTCAGTTGCACTTCCATCGGG
>CAMCQX010000254.1 GCA_945876985.1 Chitinophaga pinensis | reverse complement strand
CAATAAATGAACTATCAAAATTCCAACTTGAGTAATCGCCTAATGTGCTTACATAATTATTTGCATTGTACCTTATTAATTTAAATTTCTTAAAATACCTATTGGTAATAATTTTAGGTAATACCACTTTTACTGTTTGGTTATTTAGCTTTAACGGACATTGTAAAATAGGTAATGGAATATTGCTAATTGGCAAAATATTTATTCGAATAACTTTGGTTTTTTCACGTGGTTGTGGACATTGATTATCGCGTACTTTAAAAAATAAATCCCAAGATTTAATTTCAGTATTACAATCAGTTATCATTCTAAATGTAACAGTTGCAGCATTCAAACCATCAGTTTTCACAATCGCTAAATCTTTAAAACCTAATAAACTTCCTGAAATTTCGGCAAAAATAGAATCTTTACTTCCAGCACCATAAATAGTAAAACTTGCATTTAAAGTATCTGTTTTAATAAATTCAACAACAGTATCATTTACATTTAAGAATCCGGGATTAGCTATAGTATCACCTTCATATATACTGTAAATTATTCTACTTGTATCACCAATAATACCACAATTATTTACTCCAATTAGCATATACCTTGTTTGAATAATTCGATGGTTAAATGCGTTAAAATCTAACCTTTCATTTGTTTGCCAATTGGCAATTGTATCTATTAAAACAAACGGACTATTATTGGTGCTTTTTAGCAATTTTAAATAGCCAAAAGTACTTGGTTTTTGATTATATACTTCCCATTTTACCTTTACTAAACTAGTTGATAAACTATTTAAACACTCAAGAAATGGTGGTGAAATTGGCGGTGATAATACTATAATTTTTATTTTTCCTGAACCTCTTTTAGAAATTGGACAAGCATCATCAATTAAACTTAAATCAACAATAAATGTATCAGGTAAAAAATCTTTACATAAAGTTGGCCAAGTTAACCGTGCTTGTGTTAAGCCTTTGTTCCTACTTAATATATTAAAACTTGCAGGGTTAGCTCCTGACATAAATATTGTTCCACTAGCTGAAACAGTTATTGAATCGTTATCTTTATCAAATATATTAGCTAAAAAATTTAAGGTATCGCCAGCATTTACGTATAAAATAGTATCTCTAAATTCAGGAGGATAAATAGAAGCATCTAAGTTAAATTTAAAAACACCAATATTGCAACCGGCACCACCAAAACTATTTCTACCAGGGTTAGAATTACTCCAAGCATTAGGAGTAGTAGGAAAATCGCTATTGCCCCAACACCCTGCACAAACAGTTTGATAAATAGTAAAATTTTGATCAAAATGACTTGTTCCACCATCTACATGTTCGGCACTTAACGTTCCACCATAAAAACTAGCATAAGTTAATTCATTTAAACCATCACCTAAAATCATTAAGTAAAAATCACTTCCATCGGTTGTTCTTTGAAAGGCATTTGGTGTTGTTGGTAAACCTAAAGTATTATCAACATTGGCATTATTATATGCATTTGTAGTTCCTCCCCAACCACTAAAATATAATCTATTACATTTGTCAATTACAAAAGCAGTAGGCGATAAACTAGGGTAAATTGATACTTTACCAAAAGTGGTAGAAACAATTTCAGAAGTCAATGCCCTATTAAATCCTTTTACAAATTGCTTTGCATTTGCAATTCCATAAACTCCTGGAGTAATAGACATTGTACCTGTTGTTTGACCTATAACGTAAATATCCCCGTTTTCATTTTCTTGAATTAAGTAACTTTGATCGTAGGCCGAAGTACCAACATAAATTGTAGTTGGCGATACAGAACCACTTGTATTTGTTTTCAAAATAAATCCATCTACTCCACCATGATAAGGAAAAGCAGATGTTGTATTGGGCAAATTACTAGAAGTAGTTCCACCAGTTACATATAAATTATTTAAGGCATCTACTATAATTGCATAGCAAGCATCATCACCAGATCCACCAACATAAGTACAAAAATTTAAATTAGATAATGATGAATTAAATTTAGCAATTAAACCATCAATTACTCCACCACCATAAGTAGGTTGCAATGCATTTGGCAAAGGCAATAAATCAACATTTGCTGAAGATGTAACACTTGAAATATAAATATTATTGAACCTATCTACAATTACTTCTCCTCTATACCAATCAGAATAATTGTAACATAAAACCCCATTATTAGTTGGGTAACCCATTTGTTCAATTCCCGTAATACCATCACGTTTTGCTCCACCTAAAAAAGTAGAGCCTAATAAAACAGTTCCATCACTACTTAATTTACTTACAAAAATATCCGACAAACCATTAAATGTTCTATCGTAAGCAGCAGATGAAACAGGGAAATTAGAAGAATAAGTTGAACCCATAATAACTATAGACCCCATACTATCTCCAATCATACTATGAGGTTCTTCGTTATTTGAACCACCTAGGTATGTTGCCCAAAGCATATTGGTTCCATCGGGTGAAAATTTGGTTATAATACAATCACGAGCATATTCTCCTCCTGAGCCATTTCCTCCAGCAAAATTTGCTTGGAATTTACCTGTTGTTCTTGGAAAACTAGCACCATAGACTGTTCCTCCAGCAAAGGTATTTCCATTTTGATCAAAAGCAGAACAAAAACCAAAATTGTCTGCAACCGAACCTACATAAGTTCCAAAAATTAGTGTAGGATCAATAATTAATTCTCGTTCTTTAGCATACTCTCCTATTATAAAAGTGAGTACATTTTTATCCAATTGATAAGCTGAATAAATTTTAGTAGAAGACTTTTTAAATCTTTGAAAAGATTCTGGTTTTTTTTCAATAATATTTCCAACCCAAGTACTTACAATTAAATCTTCATTTTTAATTATTATAGAATCTGCACCTTCATATCGTAATTTAATTTGGGATGGATCTGCTAATGGTTTTACTATAAAATTAGATTTAGCAAAGTAACCATTACTAATAATCTCTAAATCTATGCCTTTATAAATGTTTTTTAAAATAATTTGATGATATGCACTTACTCCACTTCTCCATGTAGATTGATCACCAATAAAATAGTTAAACTTTTCTCCAAATGTTTGACGTGCTTCTACTTCAATTTCTCTTGAATTACTTCCATCAAAAAAAACCTTAACCACTTGTGCATTTCCTGCATTCACTTTTTGTCCATGTTGATGATCATGAACAGCTTTTTTATCAACTAAATAATAAGTTAAACAATTTTTAGAAATAAATAAATGACCACCAGGAATATCTGCTTTAAAAAGCACATCAGAAGTCCATTGACCTTTATTTTCAATGAATTTTATCTGAAAATTTGTATCTGCACTCAAATTATTAATTATAAAAAACACACTAAATAGTAATATCAAACTTTGTTTTTTTATTAAGTTTGTTATTGTTATTAAATGAGAAATATAAAAAAGAATTTGATTCAAATTTTTAATGTTTAAACACAAGCAATTTAAATAAAAATACTAATTTTCAAGGAATAATATTTAAAGATTAAAAAAATTACATAAAATAGTTAAATACCCAAAAGTTCTTCTTTTAAAAGTAAAATCTTGTGTCATAATATAAAAAAATAGTATAAAAA
>CAMCQX010000253.1 GCA_945876985.1 Chitinophaga pinensis | reverse complement strand
CATGTTATGTAGTGCTAGTTCATTTTATATAAAACCTACCCATAGTTCCAATATTAATTATTTATGGTCAAATAATTCTACCGATTCCATTTTAAAGGTAAATAATAATGGAAATTATTGGCTAAAAGTTACCAATGCAGCGGGCTGTTCAACCAATGATTCAATAAACATAAACTTTAATATTATTCCTAATGCCCTTGGCAATGACATTGACTTGTGTAGCAATGCTTCATTTCCAATAAAGCTTTCAGCAAGTAAGTCATATGCAAACTCCTATTCATGGTTTAATAATTCCAATGATTCCGTAGTTTATGTAAATGATACTGGAAATTATTGGGTGCAAATTACAAAAGGAACATGCAGCATTATAGATACTATAAATATAAAAAACACTTCCGTACCTGCATTCATTTTAGGAAATGATACCACGTTTTGTAAAAATGCTTCTTATAATTTAACAGCTCCAAATGCTACAATTTATAAATGGTATTTTAGCAGTAATATAAATAATCCCAATTTCACATTGGTATCAAACAATCAAAATAAAATGGTTACTCAGCCAGGTTTGTATTTATTAGATTGGAAAAAGAATACTTGTACTAAAAAAGATACCATTAAACTAGAAACAAGAAATGAACCTATTGCAAACATAGGACCCGACACACTTTTATGTTTTAATTCGTCATGTATTTTAAATACTTATAATTCAAAATCTGGCGTTAACTATTTATGGCAAAATGGGGATACAAGTTCCCAGCAGTTGGTAACTACGCCAGGAACCTATTGGGTAAAAGTAAGCGACAATATATGCACCTATTACGATTCTGTGAAAGTTACAAAAGAAGGTGAAATAAAAATAAACCTAGGAAAAGATACACTAATTTGTAATAACATTTCATTTGAAATTACTCCAACTTTTTTAAATGCAACAAGTTTAAAGTGGTATAACAACGCACCTACTTTTAAATTAACAGTAAACAGTTCTGGTAACTATTGGATGATAGCATCGAAAGGTTATTGTAAAAGTTACGATACCATTAATATTCAATTCAGTAGTACACCAACCATAAATTTAGGTCCTGATACCACCTATTGCCTTGGGCAAAGTTTTAATTATCATGTAAGTTATCCGGGTGCAACATATTTATGGAATACAAACAGCAACGATTCATTTATCAATTCAAATACCAGTGGAATTTATTGGGCAGAAATAAATAACAAAGGCTGTAAAGCTCGCGACTCAGTTAATGTGACTATATTTCCACTTCAAAGTCTGAACCTTGGAAATGATACTACCCTATGTGAAGGCGATGTATTCTCGTTAAATATCATTTCATCAAATGCCACAAATTATTTATGGAATACCAATGAAAATACTGCTACCATTAAACCCACTTCCACAGGAATGTATTGGGGCGAGGCAAGTGCTTTATATTGTAAAGTTAGAGACAGTATTTTGGTAAATTTCAAACCCTCAGCAAAAGTAAATTTAGGAGAAGATACCATCATTTGTAGCAATAATAACTTAGTGCTTGATTCAAAAATAGATTCAGCTACTTATTTATGGAACGACAATTCACGCAATAAAACGAGAACAGTAAATACACTAGGATATTATACAGTAAAAGTAACAAAAAATGGTTGTACTACACAGGACGGAATAGCTGTTAATACTCAAAATCCGCCAATGTTAGAACTTGGAAACGACACCACATTGTGTAATGGTTATAATTTAGTTTTACAAGCAAATGTAAATGCTGTAAATGAATATTTATGGCAAAACAGTTCAAACCTTCCTTATTATAATGTTACTGAAAAGGGAACTTATACCTTAAGAATAAAAAAAGACAATTGTTATGTTACCGATTCCATTAAAGTGAATTATGTAAACAAGGAAAATATAAACCTTGGAAATGATGCTGATTATTGTTTCAATGATCCACTTGTTTTAAAAGCAAATGTAAATGCTGCTACTTATTTATGGCAAGATGCCAGCATGCTTGATTCGATAGTGGTTACAGAGCCTGGCACTTATTGGGTTGAAATAAATAGTGCTACTTGTAATGTGAGAGACAGTATCATAATAACACAAAAAACATTGCCAATTATTGATTTAGGAAGCAATAAAAATGTTTGTATCAACGACACCATTCGTTTAAATGCTCAGAATAATGGTGCAACCTATTTATGGGAAGATTTTTCAACGAATCAAATCCACCCTATTAAAGCACCGGGTTTATTTTATGTAACTGTAAAAAACAATGTAGGTTGTTTGGCTTCCGATTCTATTCAGCTTGACACATTTGCTGCTTTTAAAACAACTATGGGTAAGGATACTTTTGTTTGTGAAGGTGGTACTATAAAACTTCAAGCTGAACAAGGTTACAAAGGGTATGTGTGGCAAGACAATTCAACTTTACAGACCTTTATTGCCTCGCAACCTGGTCAATATTTTGTTAGGGTAACAAACGACAATGATTGCCATGCAACGGATACCATTTTATTGTATCAAAAACCAAAACCAATCATTACCATGCCACTTACTTTTAAAGTTTGTGAGCCTGATTTTAAACTCAATCCAAACGCCAATTTTATTAAGTATTTATGGCAAGATGGATCAACTTCGAAAGATTTTCATGTAATAGATTATGGCATTTACCAAGTAACAGTTACTGATATCAATAACTGCGAAAACACTGCAAAAACTGAAGTGTTGAATTATTGTGAAGGTAAATTAATGATGCCTAATGCCTTTACTCCCAATAACGACAATGTAAATGATGTATTTATTCCTGTATACAAAAACTTATTATCTATTCATTATAAAATATTTAACAGATGGGGACAATTAGTATTTGAAACCAATGAAATAGGTAAAGGTTGGGATGGAAAAGTAAATGAAAACATGGCTGCAAATGATGTGTATTTTTATACCATTACCTATTTTGGAAACAATGAAGATACTCAAACTATCAATGGAAATTTTACTTTAATAAGATAACTATTTACTTAAAAAATAAAACTTTAAAACTTGCAAAATTTTTATATTTGGTTCACTACAGGAATTGAACACATAGCCGATTGGAAAGCCTTTGACCATATTCTTTTTTTACTAGCACTTTGCTGTGTTTATAGTGCTTTGCAATGGAAAAATGTAATAATTAACATTACTGCTTTTACCATTGGTCATAGTTTTTCCTTGGCATTAAGTGTGTTAAATTTTTTAAAAATCAATAGTAGTTTAGTGGAATTTTTAATTCCAATAACTATAGTAATTACTTGTGTTTTAAATATTATTAATTCAACCAATAACAAAGCCATAAATCATAAAATAGTTTTTATACTTACTATACTTTTTGGATTAATTCATGGCTTAGGATTTTCTACTTTATTAAAACAAATGTTAGGCAAAGAAGAATCTATTTTATTCCCTTTGTTTTCATTTAATTTAGGAATTGAAATTGGGCAATTATTGATTGTTTCTTTATCACTTTTATCATCATTTGTTTTTGTTTCTATTTTAAAAATCAAACAAACAACATACACCAACGGAATATCATTGATTATTTTCGCCATTGCCTTATTCATGGCTATTGAAAGGATGGAGTTTTAAGT
>CAMCQX010000252.1 GCA_945876985.1 Chitinophaga pinensis | reverse complement strand
CAATTTAAAATTGTAAATACTGAATATTTCTTAGATGATTTAATGAACGATGGGAAAAAAGTATTGGCTGAAGGTGCTCAAGGAACTTTATTAGATATTGATTATGGAACATATCCTTTTGTAACTTCGTCAAATACCATAACAGGTGGAGTTTGTAACGGTTTAGGTGTTGCTCCGCAAAAAATAAAAAGAGTTTACGGAATTTTTAAAGCTTATTGCACAAGAGTAGGAAGTGGACCATTTCCAACAGAACAAGACAATGAACAAGGTGAAGAATTACGCCAACTTGGACATGAGTTTGGTGCAACTACTGGGCGTCCAAGAAGAACAGGCTGGTTAGATTTACCAACTTTAAAATACAGCATTATGCTCAATGGCGTTACTGATTTAATTTGTACCAAAAGCGATGTATTAAGTGGTTTGGGTGAAATTCCTGTTTGTCATTCATACGAAATAGATGGAACTGTAAGCGATAAACTTCCTTATAGTTTGGTGGATGCAAATATTAACCCACAATACCAAAGCTTTGAAGGTTGGACTGGTGATTTGGGTAAAATAAAAAACTATTACGACTTACCAGAAACTTTTAAAACTTATATGCAATTTGTAGAAGCGCAAATTGGTTTAAAAGTAAATACCATATCGGTGGGACCGGATAGAGAAGAAACGATTGTGAGAAGTTAATTGCAGCTGGCTGCTGGCAGCTGGCTTCTGTCAAAATAATATAAAACCTGCTTTAGCAATAAGGCAGGTTTTTTTGTGATGATTTGTCAAATTTTTAATATCGGTATGATTAAATTTTTATATTTACCGATAAATAATATATTTGTGGGGTGGAATGGAAAACAAATTCATATGATTTTGAAGGAATTGATAAATACCTTGAACGAATTACTGAAAAGAAAAAGCAGCTTGATAACTTGCGCCCTTTCCCTAATGCGGCACTTAAAAATATCAAAGAAAGTCTTACCTTAGAATGGACTTACAACTCTAATAGCATAGAGGGTAATACACTTACTTTACAAGAAACCAAAATGGTAATTGAAGAAGGTTTTACCATTAAAGGAAAATCATTAAGAGAACATTTTGAAGCTGTAAATCATCATGATGCCATTGAATATGTAGAAAGTTTAGTCAATAAAAAATATGTATTAAACGAAAAAGATATTTTAACAATTCATGGCCTTGTTTTACAAAAAATAGAAAAAGAATTTGCTGGTCGCTATCGCAATGCAGGTGTAAGAATTTCGGGTGCTAATTTTGTTCCTCCAAATGCCTTAAAAGTAGATGCCTTCATGACTGAATTAATAGCGTGGTTGAATGATTCAAGCGTTCCAATGAATGAAATTGTAAAAGCAGCCATTTTTCATCATCGTTTTGTTTGGATTCATCCTTTTTTTGATGGAAACGGACGAACTGTTCGATTGGTTTTTAATTTATATTTGATGAAGTTAGGTTTTCCTCCTGCCATCATTTTAAAAAACGACCGAAAAAAATATTACGATGCATTGAACAAAGCCAATAATGGTGATTATTCAAAACTTGTACTTTTGGTTTTACAAGCTTTGGAACGTTCCATTAATTTATATTTAAGTAATTTGAACAATACTTATGATGATTACCAACCTATATCAAATATAGTTAGTGAGCCTGATGTGCCTTATGGACAAGAGTATGTTAGTTTGCTGGCCAGACAAGGAAAAATTGATGCATTTAAAGAAGGTAAAAACTGGTATACTTCCAAAGTTGCATTGAATAGTTACATAGAAAAAAGAGATAGAAAAAGAAATTTAAAAGTTTAATTTTTCTATTTCTTTTCCATTAACTCAAATCCTTTTTTGCCATCTCGCTCCAAGAAATCAATTTGCATTCCTGCAAAAAACAAGGCTTGTCCGGGATGATAAACAATTTTTATTCCATCTATTTCTACTGTTTTATCTTTATCAGTTGGTTCATCAAAACCAATGATTAAGCCTTTGTCGTTTGCATTTTTTTGCTTAATTCCAATGCGTAAAAAATGGGTTTCAGGAATTTGTAAATTTGCTTTGTATTCAATAATGGCAGCTATTGCAGCTGGTGTTAAATGGATAATATTCAATGGTAATTTTATATAAAAAGGTATGATAAATTGGCTTTTTAAATTTTTAGTTTAGCAATTTGTTTAATCAAGCTTGGACCGCCATAGATGAAGCCAGTGTATAGTTGAACCAAACCTGCTCCAGCATGAATTTTTTCCTTTGCAGTTTCGGAAGAATGAATTCCTCCAACGCCAATGATTGGAATTTTATTGTTCGATTTTTCCTTGATATAAGCCACTATTTCTGTGGCTTTTTGGTTCAATATTTTCCCACTTAAACCACCTGCTCCCATTTTTTCTACTTGGTTTTTATCGGTCAATAAATTTTCTCTGCTAATGGTGGTATTGGTTGCAACTAAGCCGTCTATGCGAGTAGATTGAACAATTTCGATGACATCATCTAATTGCGATAAAGTTAAATCAGGAGCAATTTTTAACAAAATAGGTTTCTGAATTTTGCCAGCGGCAATAAAAGAATTTCTTTCATTCATTAATGCCAACAAAATTTCACTCAAAGGTTTTTTATCTTGCAATTCTCGCAAATTTGGGGTGTTTGGCGAACTTACATTTACCACAAAATAATCAACCAAATCATACAAGCCTACAAAACATTTTACATAATCGTCTTTGGCATTTTCGTTGGGCGTAATTTTGTTTTTACCAATATTTCCACCAACTATCAAATCATTTGGTCGGTTTACCAAACGTTGTTTTACCATTTCCAAACCATCGTTATTAAAACCCATTCTGTTAATGATACATTCGTCATTTGGCAAGCGAAATAATCGAGGTAAATCGTTGCCACTTTGTGGCAATGGAGTAACTGTTCCAATTTCTACAAATCCAAAACCAAGCGCGCTTAACTCCTTTAAGTACAAAGCATTTTTATCAAATCCTGCGGCAAGCCCAACCGGATTATAAAAAGTTAAACCTAAAAACTCTGTTTCATTTTTTACCCTAAAAAAAGCCGAAACTACCATCCTTACCAAAGGAATTTTACAAAGGAATTTAAAGCCATTCAGCGAAAAATAATGCGCTGTTTCTGCAGGCATTAGGAACAAAAATTTAAGTATTAATTTATACAAGGCAATCTAATTTGATGCGAAAATACATTGTTGAGTTGGAACAATAAAATGATTTTGGCTTTATTGTATGCTTATGTTTTTAAATTGCCATTTATAAAAATTCAACTACTTTTTTTAATTAAAATAATAATAAAACATACTTTAAATCGTAATTTACATTTTAAACCAAGGTTTTTTTCAATGAAATCAATTACCATATTTTTTGTTTTTTATACTTTATTGTTGAGCAATAATATTGCGCAGCAAAGCAAAAAACTAAAAGGTTTTGTTAAAAACAATGAAGCTCAAACCTTGTCGTTTACCCTTATTTACAACAGTAATACTCAACAAACTTTTTCTGCAAATCAATATGGAGCATTTGTATTAGAAGCCAATATTGGCGATAGTTTGGTGCTTTCAAGAATGAGTTATTTAACAGATACTTTTGTGGTTTCAAAAGCTATTTATTATGAAGCAATAAACTTTGAAATGATTTTAAAACG
>CAMCQX010000251.1 GCA_945876985.1 Chitinophaga pinensis | reverse complement strand
ATGAGAAGCTAGCAAACCATCGTTAATTAATAATTGAGCATTAAAAGTAATATGCTTCGAAGGTGGAACGATAACCATAGAAACCGGATCAATAACTGCACTTTCTTGGTGCGCTATGAATCCCCCTATGCCAGGAACTATTACACATTCATATTTGTGTAATAATCTTTTGACTAAAGTCCATATGTTAAATTCTGTTTGCACGCTTTTTTTTGTAAATCAAATATAATGTCGCAATCTAATCTTTTATCACAAAGCTATCAACAAAATTTCTCAAAATATTAAATGTTCGTTTGTTTATAGTAGTTAACAGCTATAAAAAAGTGGAAAAATAGTTAAAGTAGCTTCAATTTAGCAAATTTCAATACGATCATTTTTTTGCCAAATTCTTCAAATTCAATTTCAGCTTTTTTACCATCTCCCACACCATCTAAATTAATTACAATTCCAAAACCAAATCGTTGGTGTTCAACTTTTTGTTGTAACTGAATGTTCTTTGTATCGTCACCTATAAAGTTAGGATCTACAGGTGGTGGAGACACATTAGCGGGTTTGGTTGGCGTATTAAATCGTTGACCAACAGTAGATGTGGTAGTTTTAGCATTAGGAGATAATGGTTTTCCAAAACGAGATGGTGGAGCTGTGGTTTTAATATGAGAAAACATTCCTTGATCGCTTTTGCTAAATATAGCATCCATTTGTAAATATTGTGGATCTAATTCACTTAAAAATCTACTTGGTTCCGCATTATTGATTGTTCCAAATTTAAATCTACTTGTGGCAAATGAAAGCGTTAATTTGTTCATTGCTCTTGTTATTGCTACATAAAACAACCTCCGTTCCTCTTCTAATTCCTGTCTGCTGTTTAACGACATTTGTGAAGGGAACAAATTTTCTTCTAAACCAACTATAAATACATGTTTAAATTCCAATCCTTTCGATGCATGAATTGTCATCATGGTAACTCTATCGTTATCCGCTGGATTGTCATTGTCAGCATCGGTAAGCAAAGCAATATCGGCCATGTATTCTTCTAAAATACCATATTTTTGAACGCCATCATCATCTACGCTATCATCCACACTGAACTCTTTTAAACCATTTAAAAGTTGTTCCATGTTTTCATACCTGGCAATTCCTTCTACAGTTTTATCTTCATACAATGCTTTTAGTAATCCAGTTTGTTTTGATATATGCATGGCAACATCGTAAGCAGGTTTTTGAAGCATGGTTTGAAAACTACGAATCATCATGGCAAAATCAGTTAAAACTTCAGCCCCTTTAAATCCAAATTCTCTTGCTCTTTCTAATGTTTCAAATAAACTAATTCCTTGTTCCGATGATACAACTGTTAATTTATCTAAAGTTGTTTTTCCAATTCCACGAGCCGGGAAATTAATAATTCGTTTCAGTGCTTCTTCATCATTCGGATTTAATACCAAACGCAAATAACCTAAAATGTCTTTTATTTCTTTTCTGTGATAAAAACTCAATCCGCCATAAATTCTGTAAGGAATATTCAGCTTTCGCATAGCTTCTTCTAAGGATCTACTTTGGGCATTGGTTCTGTACAATATAGCAAAATCTTTATTCATGATATGCGTGTTCATTTTTTCTTGAAAAATGGAACTAGCTACCATGCGGCCTTCTTCGTTATCGGTTAATGCTCTTAAAACTTTTATTTTTTCGCCAATGTCATTTGTGGTAAAAACTTTTTTAGGAATTTGGTCTTTATTCAGTTTTATCAAACCTCCTGCGGCTTCTACTATTGTTTGTGAACTGCGGTAATTTTGTTCTAATTTAAAAACTTGCGTATCACTAAAATCACGTTGAAAACCTAATATGTTGGCAATAGTTGCTCCTCTAAATGCATAAATACTTTGTGCATCATCGCCCACAACGGCAATATTTTGATGAACAGCTGCTAATTTTTTTATAATGGCATATTGTGCCTGATTTGTATCTTGAAACTCATCTACCATGATATACTTAAACTGATGTTGGTATTTATGCAATACATCGGGATGAAACCTAAAAAGCTCAAATGTTTTTAATAATAAATCATCAAAATCCATTGCGCTAGCTTTGAAACAACGATCTTGATAGGTTTGAAAAATTTTTCCAAATAGGGGTCTTCCGCTGCTTTCATCAAAAGCATTGTTTTCATCATTGGAAATATACTCACGCGCATTGACCAAAGCATTTTTAGCAGCCGAAATTCTTCCTAAAACACCAGCGGGTTTATATAATTTTTCGTCTAAACCTAATTCTTTTACAATAGTTTTTATTAAACTTTTAGCATCATCGGTGTCGTAAATGGTAAAATTTCGAGGGTAACCAATTCGTTCACTTTCTACTCTTAATATTCGAGCAAAAATACTGTGAAAAGTTCCCATAAAAAGGTTTCTTGCCTCTGAACCAACCACTGAATAAATACGTTCGCGCATTTCTTTACTGGCTTTATTGGTAAACGTTAAAGCTAAAATATTGAAAGCATCGGTTCCTTGTTTTAATATATGCGCTATGCGATAGGTTAATACACGCGTTTTTCCAGAGCCGGCTCCAGCTACAATCATCACAGGTCCTTTTGTGTTTTCAACTGCAGCTCGCTGACTAGGGTTTAATAAACTTAAATAATCCACGGTTGCAATTTAGTAATTTATAGAAGTGTGTTTTCAACATTTTAACTATAAATAGTCACAAAGCTATTTATGGATTGTTTTTTATAATTTTAGATTTTTTAAATAGCTAATAATCAATAATTGAAAAAAAAATTTTGCTTAAATGTAACAAAATACTTTAGTTGTCGTATTAAGCTAAAAAATAAAAAATAAATTTCATGAAAAAAATAATACTAGCCTTATCAATAGCAATTTTTAGCATGGTGGCTATTGCTCAAAATAAAATTTCAATTCCTGATTTTAATAAAATGGTAATACCGTCTAACTTTGAAATCAAATTAATAAAAAGCGATTCCAATTATTTATCTTTCAATGAAACTGATTTAAAGAAATTTTCTTCTACTTATTTAAACAAAGGATTTATTATAAATAACAACACGCTTACGTTCGATTTGGCTGAATATAATGATGCAATTCCAGTAAATATTATTGTTTATACTAATAGTTTACAGGAATTAAAATTAGAAGGAAACGCTAAAATTAAAATGGGAAATGATAGTATTTTTAAAACTGCAAGTTTCTCAATTTATGCCGATGGCGCTACTAAATCTGATTTAAATTTAGATGTTGAAAAACTAAAAGCTGAAATAAATGGAGCGAGTAAATTAACATTAGACGGAAAGGCTACTGAGGGGAAAATAGAAGTTACAGGTGCTTCAAAAGTGAATGCAATTGGAATGGCTTTTGAAAATTTAGATGCTGAAGCAAATGGTGCTTCTAAAATAGCTGCAACTGTAAAAAATAATTTAAAGGCTGAAGCAAGTGGAGTTTCAAAAATTGAATTTGCAGGCAATCCAAAAAATGTAGATAAAAACGTGAGTGGTGCATCAAAAATTGAAAAAGTAAATGGCGATGAAATTGACGATGATGCTGGAAATGTTAAAAGCGAAATTTCAATAAAACCAAGAAAGAAAAAACATAGTAACGATATGACCGAAGCATTTGGTGGATTTGAATTTGGTGTTGG
>CAMCQX010000250.1 GCA_945876985.1 Chitinophaga pinensis | reverse complement strand
AACTCTTAATCCAACTTGGTAAGCTGGATTGTTCAATGCATATTGATGACAAATATTTCTAATATTAGTATCAGTAATTAAACGGTAATTACCATCTCCAAAAGTCCATTCATACTTAACCAAAGGAGCAGTACCCTGTTTTGAAGTATTACCGAAACAATATTGATTATTTTTGAAACATTGGTTATCGGCACTTGAAAGTGTAAATGAAGTATTTGGCCTTGCCCAAATCTTTACTGACTTGGTAATAACAACATCTGGCCCACCATTTCTTTTAACTACAACTGTTATGTTATAAATTCCACCTGTAAAATATTGTTTTGAAAACAATGGAATTGGTGGTTGCCCAGCAATTCTTGCATTTACGGCAGTATCGTTTGGTAATCCCCAACGTACAGTAAATGAAATTAAATCGGCTGCAGCAATACCAGGTGTAGTAATATTAACACGTGTTCTGTCAACACCAGCACAAGCAATTGTGGGCGATATTGTAAAATCTGCCTGGGCTTTAACCAAGATAGATGAAAGCAATAGAAAAACCAAAACAGCGCTGTGTTTTAGCTTTCGGATAGATAATTTAAAGTACATATATTTCATTTTATTATTTTTTTTTATTTTAATCAGTTCGCTAACATAATATTATTTAATTAATTTGCAAATTTTAACATTTATCGAATCAATTTAATTTTTGTCATTCGGGTTGAAATTTTATCTTCATTGGTCAATTTAAACTCAAAAATACCAAAGTAAGTACCACTATTACAGGCTTGTCCATTTTTATAGTTTAGGCCGTCCCAATTGTTATTTTTATCGTTACTTTCAAAAACTAATTCATTGTTATAATTGTAAATTTTCAAATTATAGAATTTTTCACCTTCTAAATCTATTACATATTTATCATCTATTCCGTCATTATTTGGAGTAAACACATTTGGAAAAACCCTAATTCCACTTTCTTTCCCGACATTTGAAAAATCTACTTTAATTTCATTTTCTTCTATCAAACTCACTTCATTATTTTCAGCAATTTCTTCATTTGAAATGTCTTTATTGGTTTCATTTGAAACTAAAACTACTTTTTCATTTTTTACTTTATTTGAATTATTTATTTGTTCAGAAGTATTTTGTTTATTAATACTAACAATTTCATTGGCAGTTTTTTCTGAAGTATTTGAATTGCTATTATTATTTGAAAATGCTCTTTTATTTTCATTAATTTTTATAGCTTTATTTTCAATATTAATTGAAGCTGTTTTTGGTGTTTCAACTGTTTTTAAATCTTCAATATCTTTGTTTGGAGTTATATTAATGTTTTCTACTTTTTTGTTTTCAACTACATTATTCTTTTCATTGCTTACAAAATAAACCACTACGCTTGCAGGAATAACTAAAATAGCAGCAATTTTAGCAATTGATATTACTAATTTACTGGCAGTTATTTTTGTAACCGTTGCTGTTTGGGCAGTAGCATTCGCTTGAACGCCTTGCTCTATTCCTGCCCAAATATTTGGCACATCAGGAGCAAAAGATTCCATTTGTTGTTTTAATATATTGTCTAATTTATTCAATTCTTTAATTTGTTATATTCTTTTAAAAAAGCACCTCTTGCCCTAGCTAATTGGCTCTTTGAGGTTCCTTCACTTATTCCTAGCATTTCGGCTATTTCAGCATGAGAATAACCTTCAATGGCAAACAAATTTAAAACCGTTCTGTAACCATTTGCAAGCTTTTGAAAGGTTTCCATAATTTCCTTTTGACTTATTTTATCAATGGTTAAATTCTCAAAACCTAAATCATATTCTTCGGCTATATCGCTCGTTTCGGAATAAAATTTATTTACTCTAATATTTTCTAAAGCACAGTTTACAAATATTCTTCTCATCCATGCTTCCAAAACACCTTTTCCTTCAAATTGCTTCATTTTACCAAAAACCCTAATATAACCTTCTTGCATTGTATCTTTTGCATCTTCAGGGTTTTTACAATATCTTAAGCATATTCCATACATTTGTCTTACAGTAAATTCATACAATTGTTTTTGAGCTTTGGCTTGCCCTTGTATGCATTTATCTATCAATTCTTGACTAATATTCTGGCTCACTTTTTCTATTGCTGTTGTGGATGATTAAATAAAGTATTTTTTGGTTGCAAGTATTTGCAAAAAAAACTTAAAATTTTCTAAATGCTTTTATTGCAAGCTATTTATTTTAAAATTCATTTACTTTGCTTACTTAAAAAATATTTTTATTTGTTTAAAAAACTCCAATATATTATTTTTTTAATTGCTACGCAATTTGCTTGTCAAAATAATATTTTGGCACAAGTAAATATTTTGCCAGAGGCAATAAAAAACAATTTAAATTTTACAGAAAACAAAGGGCAATGGAACAAAGATATCAAATTCAAATACAGCAGTTCAGCCTTCCATATTTTATTGAAAGACGAAAGTATTTCTTACTATTTTCTAAACCAAAAAAATGTAGCAGATGCCAATGAACACTTGCATAAAATATTAAAAAAAGAAATGGTTATTAACGGAAATTATTTGTCCGTTTTGTTTAAAAATGCCAATAAAAGCTGCGTTCCAATTTCAAATGGTGAAGCTGAAAACTCCTATAAAAATTATTATTTAGGCAATGATAAAAGCAAATGGAAAAGCAAAGTACATTCTTATCAAAATATTAATTATCCAAACATTTATAACCATATAGATTTACAAATAAATACTTCAAAAAACAATGTGTTAAAATACGATTGGATTTTAAAACCTAATGCTAATTTGGCTGATATTCAGTTACAAATAACTGGAGCTGATAGTATTTATTTAAACTATGACGAGTTATTTATTTCACATTCGCAAGGACTTTTAAAAGAACAAAAACCATTTGCTTATCAAATTATTGAAGGAAAACGTGTTTTGGTAAATGTAAAATATGTTTTAAAAAATAATTGCATCAGTTTTGAAGCTGAAAACTACAACCATAATTATAATTTAACCATAGATCCAGATTTAATTTTTAGTACTTATAGCGGTTCTACCGAAGACAATTTTGGATATACTGCAACTTACGATAGCAAAGGAAACTTGTTTTCGGCTGGAATTACTACGAGTGCATTTGGAGGAACTTATCCCGTTACACCTGGTTCATTTCAGTTAGTTTATAAAGGTGGAATTGTAGAAGCACCTGTTAATTTACCCTGCGATATTACTATTAGCAAATACAGCAGTGATGGAAAACAATTAATTTATGCCACTTATTTGGGAGGAAAACAAAATGAAAATCCTCATAGTTTAGTAGTAGATAATAACGACAATTTAGTAGTAATGGGAACTACCAAATCAGTTGATTTTCCAATAAATAATAACGCTTACGACACCAGTCAAAATGGAAATTATGATTTCTTTGTTACTAAATTTAATGCAAATGGCACAGCACTAATTGGATCAACATTTTTGGGTGGAAGTTTGAATGATGGTTTAAATTTAAATGCTGAACTAAATATTTTTTATGCCGATGAATTTAAAGGTGATGTAATCATTGATAAAGATAATAATATTATAGTTGGAAGTTGTAGTAACTCCTCTAATTTTCCTATTACGGCAGGTTCTTTTGGTTCAGCTAATACCAATTCATTGCAAAAAGGTGTAGT
>CAMCQX010000249.1 GCA_945876985.1 Chitinophaga pinensis | reverse complement strand
TAGCTTAAATAAGTTTTTCATTCGATTGCTGAATTAATATTTTAAAGTATTTTTATTGGTTCAAATTAAAGTTATTACTAACTAATATATTTTTACAGTTATTTACATATCATGTCGCTATGTCCAATTTTTAAAACGTGAATTATTTGATGAGATAATTTTGAATAAAAATTATCTCATTTAAAAAAAATTAAGTTAAGTAATTTTTAATGTTAAATATATTTTATTAGTTAGATTACATCCTTATAAGGTTGAAATAGTAAGTAATTGTATATAAATTACATAGTATAATTAGGTTAAATGTTCTACTAATCTATTGGATAGAATTAATAAAAATCGTGATTTGAAAAATCAATTTATTGAAAAACAATTGACATTATTAACAATAAAAAAGAAAACTTAATTCAAAATCAAAACAATATTTAGGAATTAAATGCGGCTAAAGGATTATAAAGTATCAATTGAATTCCATATGCTTTTTGGTAAAAAAATAGCAAATAATAACACGATAGTTTATTGTAAAATTTTAACTAAAAATTTTTTTCTATTCTATTGCCTTTGACAAAACCAAAAAGCTTTTTGAAAAATATAATTTTTGTTTGTAGTTCGATTGTTTAAACTCATATTTTATTACATTGATTAAGCAATAAATTTGCGCTCTAATAAACAAAGAAATAACTAATGAAAAAAGTAAGTATCGTATTATCATTTGCAGCATTATTTATAGCTGCTTGTTCTGGTGGAAACACTAACACCACTTCAACTGAAACTCAAACTACTATAGACGCCACAACACCAGAAGCAACTGCTGAAGTGGAAGTTCCTGCCGACATCAATGCATTGTTGGAAAAAAACACTTGTTTAACTTGCCATAATGCCAACGAAAAAGTAGTAGGACCTGCTTATGTAGAAGTAGCAAAACGTAATTATACTCCTGAGCAAATTGTAGAATTAATATACAAACCAAAACCTAGCAACTGGCCTGATTACCAAACACCAATGGTAGGATTACCAAATGTTCCTAAAGAAGAAGCATTAAAAATTGCTAATTGGATTGTTTCATTGAAATAATTTCACTTTATATTTTAATAAAAAAAGCAGATTAAATCATCTGCTTTTTTTATGTTCAAATCATATAAAAAATTATATTCGCACACCCCAAAACCAAACAATGAAAAAGATTCTATTTTTATTGATTTGTTTAGTATTTTTTACTTTAAACAATTCAATTGCACAGCAAAACAAAACAACTTCAAAAAAAGGAACAGCCTATTTTAGTTGGGGTTATAACAGGGAATCTTATTCAAATAGCGATATTCATTTTAAAAACACCACCACAGCAAATTATGATTTTGTTTTAGTAAATGCCGCTGCTCACGATAAGCCTGGTTTTACAGATGGTTTACAACAATTTTTATCAACCGATTTAACAATTCCACAGTATAATTTTCACATTGGTTATTTATTTAATAACAAAAGAAAACTTGGAATAGAATTAAGTTGGGATCATTTAAAATATGTAGTTAACGACAATGCAACCATGCATATAACTGGTCAAATTAAAGGAATCGCAATTGATAAAGACACTTTTGTAACACCAGATTTTATTCATTTGCAACATACCAATGGCAATAATTATTTGATGTTAAATTTGGTAAAAACTCGTCAACTATACAAAAACAAATATGTAGCTTTTGATTTATTAGGAAAAGTGGGTGTTGGACCATTGGTTTCATTCTCTATTTCTACCATTTTAGGTGACAGAAATGAAGGTAGATTTAGGATTCATGGTTTTGTAGCGGGAGCAAGCATTGCAACAAGAATAATCTTTTTAAAATATTTGTTTATACAACCATCTTTCCAGTATGCTTATGCTAATTATTTAAGCACCGAATTAGGTAAAGATTGCGTTGGACGAGCTACTCATTCATTTAGTTCATACACGTTTATGCTTGAAGGTGGAATGAAATTTAACGTTCCATTAAAAAAAAAAATTAAAAACATTTTAATAATAGGGTTGTTAAAATAACAATGAAACTTAAATAGAAAATATTTAGCCTTTGCCATACCACATTAATATTACAATTTTAAAAAACTCAATGAAAAAAAACATTTTATTCCTTTTGTCACTAGCTCTTTCAATAACTGCCTTTTCACAAAAGAAAAACAATACTTTAAGCGGTGAATTAAAAGACTCAAAAACAGGCGAAGCGCTTGTGGGTGCAAGTATATATGCCGAAGAATTAAAAACAGGAACTTTTACCAATAGCTATGGTTTTTATTCATTGAGCTTACCTGTAGGAAAATATTCAATCGTTTTTTCATACAGAGGATACGAAAGTATTAGAAGAATAATAGATTTATCTGCTGATCAAAAGTTAAAAATTGAATTGAAAGAATCGGATAAACAATTAAAAGAAGTAGCCATTAATTCTGATAAACCTTCTGCAAAAAATGTAGAACAAAATAAAATGAGTGTGGTGAAGTTGGATATCAGGGATGTAAAAAAAATTCCTTTGTTATTAGGTGAAGTTGATATTATTAAAGCCATTCAGCTTTTACCGGGAGTGCAAGCAGCTGGCGATGGAAGTTCAAATTTCATCGTTCGTGGTGGAAATATAGACCATAATTTGGTTTTATTAGATGAAGCGGTAGTTTATAATCCTTCACATGTGTTGGGTTTCTTTTCGGTATTTAATGGTGATGCCATCAAGGATTTTGAAATTTATAAAGGTGGAATTCCGGCACAATATGGCGGACGATTGGCATCGGTTTTAGATGTGAGAATGAAAGATGGTAATTCTAAAAACTTTAGTGCCTCGGGTGGTATTGGTTTACTTTCATCACGCTTAACTTTAGAAGGACCCATTGTAAAAAATAAATCTTCCTTTATGATTTCAAGTAGAAGAAGTTATTATGATGTGTTTTTTCCTTTAAGTTCTCAATTAGATGGAACCACTGCTTACTTTGGCGATTTAAATGTAAAACTAAATTATACCTTAAGCGATAAAGACAAAGTTTTTCTATCGGCTTATTATGGTAGAGATAAACTTGGTATTGGTGGGATATTAGGTTTTGGATGGGGCAATTTAACTACTACGGCTCGTTGGAATCATCTATTTAATAGCAAGTTTTTTGTAAACACCACTGTTGCTTTTAGCAGGTATGATTATAACTTTGATTTAAATATTGCCAAAAACTTAAACTTTACTAGAACCAATTATATCAATGACTTGAATATAAAAATAGATGGTAATTATTTTATTTCGCCTAAGAGCAGTTTAAAGTTTGGTACAAAACAAAATTATTATGTGTTTGAACCAGGAAACAGAACACCAATTACAGCTGAATCAATTATTAGCGCTGCAAGTTTACCCGCCAAACGCGCTTTTGAACAAGATTACTACGCCAGTCATATATACAAATTTGGAAAAAGAGCCACCATTGAATATGGAGGGCGCGTTTCTATATTTTCAAACATTGGAGATGGTAGAAGTATCAATTATGTAAATGGTTCACCAACTTTTATAGATAATGGATCTATTAAGCAAAATAGTTTTGATGTAAATAATCCTTATACCAATTATAGCTCAGGACAAATATATAAAACCAATTACGGATTTGAACCGCGTGTTAATTTTACTTATTTATT
>CAMCQX010000248.1 GCA_945876985.1 Chitinophaga pinensis | reverse complement strand
TCGGGAAGCAGTAAATTAAGATATGAAAATAGGAATTTTTTTTGGTGGAAATAGCCGTGAGCGTGAAGTTTCGTTTGCTGGTGGACGTACAGTTTACGATAATTTAGATAAAACACTTTTTGAAGCCATTCCCATATTTGTCGATAGCTTTAATAATTTTATTTTGCTCGATTGGCACTTCATTTATAAAGGTTCTATTCGTGATTTTTATCCGCCTGTTTCAGCTTTAAAAAATCAAAAAACTGAAGTACAAGTTTATGCTGAAAACTTAGCATCGGCCCATGCTGATAATGGTAAATCGTTGATAAAAAAGCTAGGCAAAACTTTAAAAGCAGAAGACTTAAAAGGGTTAATTGATTTTGCATTTTTAGCGCTACATGGCGCCAATGGCGAAGATGGAACGATACAAGGTTTGTTAGAATTTATGGACATTCCATACAGTGGTTCTGGAATAATGCCAAGTTCATTAGGTATGAATAAGCGCTTGCAAAAACAATTGATGCAAAGCGCTGGAATGAATGTTCCGAAATATTTATCGTTTCAAAAATCGGAACTCCATGATTTAAAAAGCATTTACCAAAATGTAAAGCAGCAAGTTGGTTTTCCTTTTGTAGTAAAACCCGCTAATCAAGGAAGTTCTGTTGGGGTTTCGGTTATCAATAACGATAATTTTGTTGACTTTGAAAACGCAGTGATCAAATCGTTTTTTATACAAAATATTACATCAATTGATTGGATAAATAAAGACGAAAAAACCAAAACGCAATTCATTCAAAAAATAACTGATGTAAAAGAAGGAATTGGTTTACCAGCCATTGCCACTGTGAATAATAAAAAGGAATTGATTTATAATCCTGATGATTTATGGGCTTTATTTAGTTCTGAGTTTGAAGTACCTAGTACTCAGTTAAAGAGTAAAGCTAAATCAACAAATCAACAAATCAACAAATCAACAATTCAATTGGAAAGCATTTACTCAGAAACTGAATGTTTAATTGAAGGATTTATTGAAGGAAGAGAGTTCAGTTGTATTGTACTGAAAAATGAAGATGGAACTGCTGTGGCATTGCCTCCAACCGAGATTGTAAAAGGCAAAGAAATTTATGATTACCGTAGCAAATACCTACCAGGATTAAGTAGAAAAATTACACCAATAGATATAGCCGATAAAAAGATTGATGAAATAAGAACTGCTTGTGAAAAGTTATTTACATTTTTTAATTTTCATGTGTACGCTCGCATTGATGGATTTATCAATAAGGAAGGAAAATTGTTCTTGAACGATCCAAATACCACCAGCGGAATGATGCCTTCCAGTTTCTTTTTTCATCAAGCTGCCGAAATTGGGTTGAATCCTTCACAGTTTTTAACTTATATCATTCGCACTTCATTGGCAGAAAGGGCGCAATCGCAACAAGTGCATTTTCATCATTTGCAGTTATTAGAACATTTAGACCATAAAATTGCTCAAAACAAGAGTAAGAAAAGTGATAAAAAACGTGTGGCAGTTTTCATGGGAGGTTATTCAACCGAGCGACATATTTCGGTAGAAAGTGGAAGAAATATTTATGAAAAATTAGCTTCATCGACCAAGTATCAGCCGTTTCCGGTATTTGTTACTGGAAATGACCAAGCACATGAATTGTGGTTGTTACCAGTAAATGTGATGTTAAAAGACAATGCGGATGACATCAAAGAAAAACTTTCGGGTTATAAGCGTTTGCCAATTATGGATAAAATTATTGCCGAATGCAAACCAATTATTGATAAATATGGTGATGCAGAAAAGCAATTATTTGCGCCAAGAAAAATTGATTACAAAGAATTGAAAAAAATGGCAGACCATGTATTTATTGCCTTACACGGTCGCCCAGGAGAAGATGGAACAGTTCAAACTTATTTAAATAAACTAAAAATTCCATACAACGGAAGTGGAGTAGAAAGTAGTAAGATTACCATCAATAAATATGATACCAATGAATTGCTAAAAAAACATAAAATTCTAATTGCAGAACATCTATTGGTTCAACAAAAAGATTGGAAAAAAAGCGTTGACGAAGTCATCAATCAAGTGGAGAAAATTGGATATCCGTTAATTGCCAAACCCGCTGATGACGGATGTAGCAGCGCTGTTAAGAAAATTAAAACCCGCGATGATTTGATCAATTATGCTGAAGGAGTTTTTAGACCTTTGGAAATAATGGAAACTAAATTAGCTCAAAGATTAGGTTTAAAACCCAAAGAAGAATTTCCTATGAAACAATATTTTTTGGTTGAAAAATTTGTAGAAAAAGGAGAAGCTAAACACTTTTTGGAAGTTACTGGAGGTTTGCTCACGCAATACAAAAAAGGAAAGTTAACTTATGAAATGTTTGAACCTAGTGAGACATTGGCAGAAGGAGAAATACTTTCATTAGAAGAAAAATTCTTGGCCGGACAAGGACAAAATATTACACCAAGTAGGTTTAGTAAAAGTCCAAAAATTCAAAATGAAATAAGTGAAAAGGTGAGGGAAGTTTTGAAAAAAACTGCCAAAGTTTTAAATGTAGAAGGCTATTGTAGAATTGATGCTTTTGTGAAAATATTTGATAAAAACAGGGTGGAAGTGGTAATCATTGAAATTAACTCATTGCCAGGAATGACGCCAGCCACTGCTATCTTCCATCAATGTGCTTTGAATAATTATAAGCCTTATGAATTTATAGATAAAATTTTAGAATTTGGCGAACAAAAAATGCTTAAAAATTAATGATGAATATTGCAGACATAAGAACTGATTACTTACTAAAAACTTTTGATGAAAAAGACTTGAATCAAAATGCTTTTGTACAATTTGAAATATGGTTTGATGAAGCCATCAAAGCAGAAATATTAGAACCAAATGCCATGACTTTATCATCGATAGGAAGCAATGGATATCCAGCTGCTCGTATAGTTTTGTTAAAGGGAATACAAGCAAACGGATTGGAATTTTTTACTAATTACGAAAGTAATAAAGGACAAGAATTATTGGAAAATAATAAAGTTTCATTGGTGTTTTTTTGGCCCGAATTACAGCGACAAGTACGTATAGTTGGAAATGCATTTAAAATTGCTGAAGACAGATCTGATAATTACTTTAATAGTAGACCAATTGGGAGTAAAATTGGTGCGCATGCCTCACCTCAAAGTAAAGTAATTGCCAATAGAGCGTTTTTGGAAGAAAGCTTTAAAAAAATGGAAGCATTATTTGAAGAAGAACCTTTATTACGTCCAATTCATTGGGGTGGATTTATTGTAGAACCCATTAGTTTTGAATTTTGGCAAGGTCGTTCAAGTAGATTACACGATCGTTTTTTGTATCAATTGCAAGCTAATAATTCATGGAAAATTGAGAGATTAGCTCCTTAGTTTAATAGCAATAATTAATAGACAATTGGCAATTAACAAAGATTGTGCTGAACGCATTTTGTGTAAATTCTGAATTCAACAGTTTTCTTTCAATAATTTAACAAATTTGTTATCAATTATTTCTTAGCTTATATTTGCTAGGTTTTTAAATAAAAGTTTAAATGGCTGACAAGCAAAAAATAGTATATATTACTCGTAGAGAGCGTTTTAATGCTGCTCATAAATTATACAATCCCAAATGGACAGAACAAGAAAATGAAGATTTTTTTGGAAAAT
>CAMCQX010000247.1 GCA_945876985.1 Chitinophaga pinensis | reverse complement strand
TACGAAAAACTAAAAGAGGAGATGAAAAACGATAGGGCAAGACACAAAATTCTGCCTATGAGTCCTTTTGGTTTGGTTGAAATTACTCGCCAAAGAGTAAGACCAGAAATGAATATTATTACAACCGAAAAATGCCCTACCTGTAACGGAACAGGTGAAATTCAAAACAGCGTGGTGTTACTTGACGAAATTGAAAATCAAGTGAAATATTTGATTGAAAATGTGCGTCACAAAGGATTTAGTTTGGAGTTAAATCCATACTTAGCTGCCTATTTTATGCATGGTGGTTTAAAATCGCCACGTATGAAATGGTTCATTAAATACAAACGTTGGATAAAAATAAATAAGGTAAACACCCTTTCAATGGTTGATTACCGATTTATAGATAAAGACGGTGAAGCAGTAGTATTTTAAAAAACAATTCTTGATTGTTTTTGCCGCTGCGCTTAAACACCAACAATGGCATCATTAAATAAAAAATCCGTAAAGTTCAGTCTTTACGGATTTTTTTTATGAATACCAATACTAGTAATTCCGTAGGAATCTTCCTTAATAACTTATGCCTTTGAATTTAAAAATCAAGTTTGTAAAAATCAAAGTTTGTATTAGTCAAGGAAGATTCCTACGGAATGACCTATTCTTCCTCCTCTCCTACTTTATCCATTTCAATTTTAAAATCGGTGCTGGTGTAATAGTTTTTGGTAAACTCACACCAATGGCAATCTGCTTTACCACAACCATTGCTAAATTCTTTTGATTTTATTTTAGTAAAAGCAAAATCTATTTGACCTAAAACCGTTTCAATATCTAAAGGTGTAATTGGAACCCTAATTTTATTGAAATTATTTGTTTTTTTATCAGGTTCTACAAAGTCAAATTCACATGTTTGCATGTCCCAATTTTGTGTTTTTGGGTCTTTATCGTAATCCATTAATATTTTATAAAACACTGCTTGTCGCCAATAATCACCACCAAATTTATCTTCAAATTTTGGTTCTTTTTTATCAGCTTCATCTTTTATTACATTTTCAGGATTAGGCGTTTTAAACTTTTCCCGCGCATTTTCCATATTGCCAGTTTTATAATCCACCACATTTACCACATTCCCTGCAAATTCTAATTTATCTAACTTTCCGTTTAATGGAACATTATTTACCACAACATTTTTCAAACTCCGTTCTACACTGGTAATTTTATTCCATTCATTGATGTATTTGGTATAATAATTTGGCAAAAACTGATTGCCATATTCCATGCGTAATTTAAATTCTTGCGGTGTGAAATTTTGTTCATTTCTGCGCATAAACCAAGCAAAATCCTTTAACATTTCTTCAGCAGTAGCAAAGATTTTATCTTCATTACTATTCATATTTTTGAACAATTTTTCTAAGGCATAATGAACTGCGCTTCCAAAAGTCATACTTGCACTTAATGGTGCTGGCACTTTAATTAAACTATTAAAGTAAAACGCAGTTGGACATTTTAAATAAGAACTTAAATGCGTTACACTCAAGGTATATTTTTCCAATAATTCATTTACAAAATCATTGTTAAATAATTGGTCGGCAGCTAAATATTTTTGGTTTTGCCAAACTATTAATTCAAAGTTTGTTAAATCGGCATCACTCACTGCATAATCGCTCGGTTTAATTCCTGCAAACTCTTCTAATTCAGCTAAGAACTGACTTTTTTCTAGCTCTTTGCTATTATTATCATGCGTTAAATAACTTAAATTTAATTGCTTTTTAGCACGTGTCATTCCTACATAAAACAACCTGCGTTTTTCCTCTAAATCATTCTCTTTATTGATTTCAAATAAAGTATCTGGTAACGAATAACTACTGTGTTTCCGCGATTTTTCCCAAACATTTGCATTGATACCAATGATAAAAACATGCTCAAATTCTAATCCTTTTGAAGAATGTGTGGTTATAAAATTTACACCCTCCAAATTATAAATCAAGCGCTGTGATGGCAATTGAATTTTTTCTTTTTCCATGGTATCTATTGTATTTACCAATTGCTTTAAAGCTGTTTTGGTATTGCGCACGCATTCACTTTTCACAAAATCGAAAAATGTATGAAGCAACTGCATATTATAAGTTCTCTCATCACTTTGTAACGCTTCAAAAAGCAAACCGCTATCGTTTATTATTTCTTTTATTAAATGCTGCAAAGTAAGATTTGCTGCGCTGCTAATCCATTTTTCAATGAGCAAGGAAGCTTTTACAAATAGTTCATTTACATTTTTATCTTCAATAAAAATACTTGGTTTTGGGTCAAGAAAATTTTGCTTCAAACCTTGTCGCCAACCTACTTTCTCAAAATCTTTTTGATTGTTCAAATCGTTCATTTTATTGGCAAATCTTGCCAATTCAATGGTTCGTAAACGAAAGAAATTATAATGCAATATTTCAAACAAAAAATATTCGCCACTGTTCGGTTTTGTTAACTCTGCGTTGATATAACGTAGTATAGTAACCAGTTTTTTGATGAGCATTTCATCAAAAGCATTGGCTCTTTTTCGAGTATTAATTTGAATTTGATGATGCTGTAACCACGCAATTAAATCATCGGCTTGCTTATGGTTATGGAACAAAACAGCAATTTCATTTAAAGGAACACCTTGTTCTTTTAAAGCCATTATTTGCATGGCAATATGCGTACTTTGATGCGCTTCATTTTGATAAGCAAATATACTTGGCGGATTGGTTAAGGAAGCAAATTTTTCGTTGCTTGCCAGTAATGTTTTATCAGGATTTATCCTTGTATTGTTTTGACTAATTAATGCTTTACTGGCATCTAAAATTACTTGACTACTGCGGTAATTTTGTATCAATGAAATGGTTTTTAAATCGTGCGTAGCATATTTATTGATATAAAAATTGATGTTCTCCACGTTAGCACCTTGGAACCTATAAATAGATTGATCATCATCGCCAACGGCAAAAACATTGGGCTTTTCGTTGTTCTTTAATAATTGAAACAACAAATCATTTTGCGCACCACTGGTATCTTGGTATTCATCAACCAAAAAGTACAAATACTTTTCTTGGTATTGCGCTAGTATTTCTGGTTTTTGGGTAAATGCTTCAATCACCCATAAAATCATATCGGCAAAATCGTAACGATTGGTGTGTTTTAACTTAGCTTGATAAGTTTCAAAAGTGGCAGAAGCAGCACGTAAAACTTGCATTTTCTGTACTTCTTTATCATAGGCAGCTTGTTTTAAATCACCAGCGTTAAACTCTTTGTATTTGCGTTTGTACACAAATTCATCGCGTGTTTTGATGTCTTCTAAATAAGTATCTATTTTGCTATTAATTAAAGCTGCGCTCCAGTTTTCGTGCTTCATGGCTTGATACAAATTTAATAATCGATCGGTTTCATAATAGATATCGCCAGTATAACGTTTCAGTGGATTTTCAGCTTCAAACTTTTCAATGATTTCATGCACCAAATTTATTTGCTCTAACTCGCTAATGGCATCCAAACTTCTTATTCCAAAATAGTCTAAGTTTTCTTGAATAACGGCATTGCTAAAAGCATGAAAAGTAAAAATATCAATTCTATACGCATCAGTACCAATGATTTCAATAAGGCGCTTGCGCATGGCAATGGTTCCTGCATCGGTATAAGTTAGGCATAAAATACTTTCGGCTGTGGT
>CAMCQX010000246.1 GCA_945876985.1 Chitinophaga pinensis | reverse complement strand
ATGGAATTTGGTGGTGTTAAATATGCCATGCAAGTAGCCGATATCAATATTGGAATATTATACGTTTTTGGTGTAGTAAGTTTAGGTGTGTATGGAATCATGATTGGAGGTTGGGCTTCTAATAATAAGTTTGCTTTGCTTGGTGCTGTGCGTGCTTCTAGCCAAATGATCAGTTACGAATTAGCCATGGGCATGTCGCTAATTGCGGTGATCATGATGAGTGGCTCGTTGAGTTTAACCGATATTGTAACTTCGCAAGGCGATGGGAAATTATGGGGTTTTATTCCTGTTTCAGGTTTGAATTGGAATATTTTTTACCAACCAATGGGTTTCATTATTTTTTTAATTTGTGCTTTTGCTGAATGTAATAGAACGCCCTTTGATTTACCTGAATGCGATACTGA
Source organism: Chitinophaga pinensis (assembly GCA_945876985.1). GTDB lineage: Bacteria > Bacteroidota > Bacteroidia > UKL13-3 > UKL13-3 > JAAFJM01. Next base: position 3,267 of record CAMCQX010000246.1, on the reverse strand, counting down.
ATTAATTGGTGGATTTCATACCGAATATTCATCTATGAAATTAGGTTTGTATTTATTTGCCGAATACATCAATATGTTTATTTCTGGAGCCATTATTTCTTGCCTTTATTTTGGTGGTTATAATTTTCCAGGACTCACATATTTAGGTACCGTTTTAAATCCAAATATTGTTGCGTTATTAAGTTTTGGAGCTTTGTTTACTAAAGCAATATTCTTTGTATTCTTTTTCATGTGGATTCGTTGGACAATTCCTCGTTTTCGTTATGATCAATTAATGAAATTAGGATGGCAAATATTATTACCTTTATCAATAATAAATGTATTGCTAACAGGTGGTATTTTAACAATTTTCAATAAATAACTGAATAATTTTGAATAATAAAATTCGAAATTCGAAAAATTAAATTCGAAAAATGTTCCGACAGAATCGGAACGAAATTCAATAATAAAAGTAGAGACGTTGCACGCAACGTCTTTTAAAATATAAAAATATAATATGATACAATTAACCAGTAGATCAAAAGTTGTAGTTGACAAACAAATGAGCTTTAAGGAAAAGCTTTATTTGCCAGCTATAGCAAAAGGAATGGCTATTACTTTTATGCATATGTTTAAAAAAGCGGCTACGCTTCGTTATCCTGAAGTAAAAAGAGAATTTGCTCCAGTATATAGAGGAATGCATGTTTTAAAACGTGATGAAGAAGGAAGAGAAAATTGTACTGCTTGCGGACTATGCGCTGTCGCTTGTCCTGCAGAAGCCATTACAATTGATGGAGCTGAAAGACAAAAAGGGGAAGAGCATTTATACCGTGAAGAAAAGTATGCTGCTAAGTATGAAATAAACATGTTGCGTTGTATATTCTGTGGACTGTGTGAAGAAGCTTGTCCTAAAGATGCAATTTACCTAACTGATAGAATTGTAGAATCATCATACACTAGAAATAGTTTTGTATTTGGAAAAGATTTATTAGTAGAAAAAGTAGACGAAAGAATTGATATTTCTAAGCGTAAAAAAGAATATCATATTGATTAGTTTTAGTTGATGAGTTAATAGGTTGATAAGTTAATTGGTTGATTGGTTAATAAAAAAGCTGCACTAAATTTAATTTTAGTACAGCTTTTTCTTTTAAATTGAAATTCCTGATTTATTTAAACGTAAGTTCCAAACCATCATAAGCTAAATTAATATGTTCTGGAAGTTCTACATTTACTTCATCGTGCAAACCTAACTGATGGCTTATATGCGTAAAAAAAGCTTTTTTAGGCTTTAACTCATTGCATAATTCAACAGCTTCTTCCAATGTAAAGTGTGAAATATGGTGTTCTCTTCTCAAAGCATTTAACACCAAAACATCGCAACCTTTAATTTTTTCTTTAACTGATTCGTCTATTTTATTGGCATCGGTAATGTATACAAAATCATCAATTCTGAAACCTAAAACGGGCATTTTATGGTGCCAAACTCTTAATGGAATAATGGTTTTTCCAAATAATTCAAATAGTGTTTCATCAATAATATGAATATCCATTTCAGGAACTCCGGGATATTTTATTGCTTCAAAGGCATAAAAAAACTCTCTTCTTATGGCCTTATCAACTTGTGTTTCGCAATAAATATCAATAGGCTTTTGCATTACATAATTAAATGCCCTGATATCGTCTAAGCCAGCTAAATGATCACGGTGAGAATGGGTAAATAAAATTGCTTCGCAAGAAGAAATCTTAGAAAAAAGCATTTGTTGTCTAAAGTCGGGGCCAGTATCAACAACAATATTAATATCATTGTATTGAATCAATATGGAAGAGCGAAGGCGTTTATCTTTTTGGTTTTTTGAAGTACAAACTGAACATTTACAAGCAATAATTGGAACACCTTGAGAAGTACCTGTACCTAAAAATGTTATTTTCATTTGCTTAAACGATGCTAAGTGGAATTTTAAAAGCTATAAGGGTTAAAATAACACCACCAACTATAATTCTATACCAACCAAAAACCTTAAATCCATATTGGGTTAAATAGGATATAAATGCTTTTATGGCAATGAGTGCAATAACGAACGACACTAAATTACCAATCACTAATAGTTTAATTTTATCAGCATCTAAAAATGCCATTCCGTGTGCTTGAAATAAATCCAAAGATTTTTTTGCAGTAGCACCAAACATGGTTGGAACTGCTAAAAAAAATGAAAATTCAGCGGCTGTTTTTCTGCTTAACTTTTGGGTTAATCCACCAATAATTGTTGATGCGCTTCGCGAAACTCCAGGAATCATTGATATACATTGGAAACAACCAATAATGAATGCGCTTAAATAATTTACTTCCTTTGTTTCAGCAACATCTTGTGTATCATTTTTGGAGAACCATTGATCAACAAATAATAATACAATACCTCCTAATAATAAACTGATGGCAACTGTAGCTGGACTCTCTAATAATTCATCAATTTTATCACTGAATAAAATGCCAAAAACAGCTGCTGGAATAAAAGCAACAAATAGTTTAAAGTAAAATTCAAATGATTTGAAAAAATGTTTGAAGTATAAAACCACAACGGCTAAAATAGCCCCTAATTGAATATTAACGATAAAAAATTTAATAAAATCATCTGATTTTATACCTAATAAGGAAGTAGCTAATATCATATGGCCTGTACTTGATACAGGTAAGTACTCAGTTAATCCTTCGATGATGGCTATAATTATAGCTTCAAAATAATTCATTTAAATGGACTTAGTCAGCAATTTTATTCAAGAAAATTAATCTTTTTTAGGTTTCATAATTGCAAAAATCCCAATTATAAATCCTAATAAAATTAAAACAGGAGCAACGGTAATTTTCACTGTATCTTCTAAAATATTTTCTTTACCGGCCATTAAATAAAAACCTAAAATAATAACAAATACACCTACTGCCATTATCATATAATTTTGTTTACCAAAAATAAAATCAGCTGTTGAAACTTGACTTACTTTTTCAGTTGTTTTCTTTGTGTTTGAAATTTTTTCGCTCATTTTTTTGTTTCTAAAATTTATCAATAATAATATTTTCTTTTAAATAAAACCTAGTACAAATCTTCAATTTTTGTTTTTAAGTATTTATTAGTACTAAACCAACTACTTATCATGCTTACTAAAATGCCTGTAACTATAAGAACTACAAACAATAAAGTAAAACTTTCGGTGTGATATAAATTTTGAATTTGTGGAAAATAATTAGGTAAAATATATAATATAAATACTAATAAACCTGTAGCTATTAAACCA
>CAMCQX010000245.1 GCA_945876985.1 Chitinophaga pinensis | reverse complement strand
GGTCTATGGTCTGCGGTCTATCGTCTATCGTCAACGGTCTATCGTCTATGGTCTATCATCTATGATCTATCGTCTAACATTCATAATTCATAATTCATACTTCATCATTCATCATTCATCATTCATCATTTCCCCCAAAATTCATCGTTTATAATTCATAATTAAAAACTACATTTGCCGCCTTTAAAAAAGTAAATAATAAATGATTTCAGTTGGTAATTTAAGCTTACGATACGGTAAGCGCGTGTTGTTTGAAGATGTAAATGTTAAGTTTGCTCCAGGTAATTGTTATGGTGTAATTGGTGCAAATGGTGCTGGAAAATCTACTTTATTAAAAATTCTATCAGGCGAAATAGACCCAAGTACGGGTTCAGTTTCTATTACTCCTGGCGATAGAATGAGTGTGTTAAGTCAAAATCACTTTGAATTTGATGAGTTCCCAGTTTTACAAACTGTAATCATGGGTAACAAAAAACTTTGGCAAATAATGGAAGAAAAAGATGCCATTTATGCCAAACCCGATTTTAGCGATGCCGATGGACTAAAAGCCGCTGACTTAGAAGGTCAGTTTGCCGACATGGAAGGTTGGAATGCCGAAAGCGATGCAGCAAGTTTGTTAAACGATTTGGGAATAGCTGACGCATTGCACAGCAAATTAATTAAAGATTTGAACGGAAAAGAAAAAGTACGTGTGCTTTTGGCGCAAGCGCTTTTTGGTAATCCCGATATATTATTATTAGATGAGCCCACCAACGATTTGGATGTGGAAACAGTTACTTGGTTAGAAAACTTTTTAGCCGATTTTCAAAATACAGTAATTGTAGTAAGCCATGATCGACATTTTTTAGATGCTGTTTGTACCCATGTGGCCGATATTGATTTCTCAAAAGTTTCACTTTACACCGGAAACTATTCTTTCTGGTATCAAAGTAGTCAATTGGCATTGCGCCAAAAAGGCGATCAGAATAAAAAAGTAGAGGAAAAACGCAAGGAATTACAAGATTTTATTGAACGTTTTAGTGCCAATGCTTCTAAAAGTCGTCAGGCTACAAGTAGGAAAAAACTATTGGAAAAATTAGTAGTGGATGATATACAAGCTTCTACTCGTAAATATCCAGGTATTATTTTTAGACCCGACAGAGATTGTGGTGACCAAATTCTTCGCATTGATAACTTAAGTAAGAAAAACAATGATGGTGACGTGCTCTTCAAAAACATTTCGTTTAACTTAGACAAAGGCGATAAAGTAGTAATCCTTTCAAAAAACCCAATGGCTATTTCAACCTTTTTTGAAGTAATTATGGGTAATGACACTGCCGAAACTGGCGATTTTGTGTGGGGACAAACCATTACCAAATCATATTTACCAAACGATAACAGCAGTTATTTTAGCGCTGACTATAATTTAATAGATTGGTTACGCCAATATTCGGAAGAAAAAGATGAAACTTATGTGCGTGGCTTTTTGGGCAAAATGCTATTCAGTGGCGAAGAAGTTTTCAAAAAATCAAATGTGTTAAGTGGAGGCGAAAAAGTGCGTTGCATGGTTTCACGCATGATGTTAACCAATGCCAATTGTTTGGTGCTTGACGAACCTACTAATCACCTAGATTTGGAATCGATTACTGCATTTAACAATGCTTTGATGGATTGGAAACACAATGCTATTTTTACCAGTCATGACCATGAATTTGTACAAACCATTGCTAATAGAATTATTGAAATTACCCCAACTGGCTGCATTGACAAACGCATGACTTACGATGAATACATTAACAGCGCAGACATAAAAGAACAACGCGAAATGATGTATTTACAAAAAGGTAAAAAGTAAATTCCTTTAAATAATATTCCTAAAAAGCTTGATAGTTTCTATCAGGCTTTTTTTATTTTGGGCGTAACCCGCTTCCCATACATAGGCCAACGCTTGCGGGTCGGGCTATTTGTTCCAATCTTTTTTATGCAGCCCGCAAAACCATTACAAAAAAGGATTTCCACTGCTATCCCTTACGCGTGCTTTTCATTAAATAACAGTCGTTTATTAATTGTAAAAAAAACAATTATTTTTTTAATAAATGATTTTTGTAATAAATATTTTTATATTCGAATTACTAAAATTTTTCAATTATGATCAAATATTGTACTCAAAAAATCATTATTTCATTCTGTTTATTGTTATTAAGTATGTCGTTGCTTAAAGCACAAAACCTACAAACTTCTACAGTTAATATAATCAATAATTTATCACACCCAAGTATGAGTTATAACCATACCTCAAGGCTTGGAAAAACTGGTAGTTGCGGAGTAGATACTTTGTATTATACTTATAATAAAACTACAGCATTTAATGCCATTTCATTGAATGCCAGTACCAGTGGAAATGCATTTGCGCAATGGTATCCTGCACCCAATGCAATTACTGTTGCTGGTTTCGATTTTTTTGCTTGGCAAAGCAGTACAACACTGAATGCTGTGGTGTCATTAACATGCAGAATGTATGCTGCAGGAACCGATTCTATGCCTACAGGTTTGCCATTGGCTTCAGTTACAGTAAATGTAGATTCTAGTTTTGGTGGTGGATCACTTTCAGTTCTTAAAAAATCAGCGGTGTTTTCTACTCCTATAACCACTAGTAATCCTTATGTTATTACAGTAGAAACTTCCAGTTCTTTAAATGTTTCAATCATTGCTAACAGTTGGACTGCAACTCCACCAAACGGACGAAGTGAATGGTTAAGTTCAGTAAGAATAGGAACTACTTATATTAGAAGTTATGGAATAAATGTAGGCGGCCCCATATTCAATGCCGATTTTATTTTCTATCCTTATGTTTCTTATTCATTAAATGCAAACTTTACTCGTTCTGCTTGCATTACAGGATCAAACAATATTACATTTACCAATACTTCATCCAATGTATTATTCAATCCATTTTATAGCGTTCGTGCTTTTCAAAACAATCCGCATCTAAGTTGCATGTGGGATTATGGCGACACATCAGGAACTTGGTATGCTGTAAACGGATCAAGAACTTATAATTATAGAATTCCTTATTCTGTAAAATTAAAAGATACATTATATGGCTGGCGAATTGGCTGTGTTGATGAAATTACCTATCAAATTCCTGCTGCACCAGCTATTCCAAACGCCTCTAATAATAGTCCATTATGCAGTGGAGCTACTTTACAGTTAAGAGCCGACACCATAGCTGGTGCTACTTATTATTGGACTGGACCAAACGGATTTACTTCCACATTACAAAATCCAACAATTGCAAGTGCTAATTTAACCATTGTAGGAACTTATGCAGTAATGGCTATTATTGGTCAATGTTCATCTGCAGTGTCAAGCACCAATGTTACCATTATTACTACTCCGGTAGCTTCCAGCAATAGCCCACGCTGTGCCGGACAAACGTTAAGTTTAACAGTAACAGCTATCACTGGCGCTACTTATTCATGGACAGGGCCAAACAGCTTTTCATCTACCTCTCAAAATCCATTTATTTCCACTACCACCATGGCCGATTCTGGATTATACAATGTATCAGTTACAGTAAGTGGTTGCGGAACACTCGGGCCATATGCAGTTGCAGGTACAGTAAATAGAGTTCCTATAACTCCTGTAGTTACCAGTAATTCTCCTCTTTGTGTTGGCGATAATTTAAACTTAAC
>CAMCQX010000244.1 GCA_945876985.1 Chitinophaga pinensis | reverse complement strand
CGAACCATCTCAAAATACATTTATACGTAGTGGTGTTCCTAACACAAAATATACTAAAATGAAGTTTATGTTAGGGGTTGATTCATTGAGAAATTTCACCGGTGTTCAGGATGGATTTTTAGACCCAAGTTATGGCATGCTTTGGGATTGGAATACTGGTTATATTTTCTTTAAGCATGAAGGAAATTACAAAAACACTTTAAATGAAAACAAACCTTTACGCTTACATTTGGGAAAAGATTTGGGAAGGGGAAATGTGGAGGTGAATTTACCAATTGTAAACTTAAACGGAGCCTTATCTAAACTAACGATTGATTTTGATTTGAATAAAGCTTATGCCGTTCAAAATACCATTGATTTCAATACTGACAATGACCGTCAATCAACTTCAGCAGCTGATACTTCTTGGATGTCAAATATGAGAAGAAATTTGGAGAAATCTTTCACCTTCGGTAAAGCAGAATAATAGCAATGAAAAAAAGTATCATCATAATTTTTATAGTATTTGCAATCATTATTATTGCATGTCAGAAAGACAATGATATTGTTTCTCCTGTTCCAAAGTTGGAGGTTGATTCACCTGCAACTCCATACAATTTAGTAACACCTGCTGGTTTTCCCCCAATAAAAATTCCAACAATAAATCCATTAACAGTGGAAGGAATTGCATTAGGTAGAAAGTTATTTTATGATCCTATTTTATCCCTAGATAATACACAAGCATGTGCAAGCTGCCATCGACAAAATTTTTCTTTTACCGATAGCAATACCACATTTAGCAAAGGAATTACAGGTGCAATTGGTGTTCGAAATGCAATGCCAATTATGAATTTAGCTTGGGAAAAAAAGTTTTTTTGGGACGGTGGTGCTGCTACTCTTGAAGACCAAGTAATTGGTCCTATTCAAAATCCAATAGAAATGCATGAAACCTTGACCAATGTAATATCCAAATTGAGGAATCATGCAGAATATCCAAAATTGTTTAAAAAAGCTTTTGGTACCGATAGTATTACTACCATGCTTTTAATGAAAGCAGTAGCACAGTTTGAAAGAACCATTATTTCGGCCAATAGTAAATACGATAAATATGTAAGAGGTGAATTAGATTTATCGGCTGATGAGTTAGCAGGAAAAGAGTTGTTTATTGATCAAGAAAAGGGGGATTGTAATCACTGCCATATATTGGGTAGCACCTTTACCGATTTTGATTTTAAAAACAATGGATTGGATTCTGTTTTTAAAGACATGGGAAGGTATAATATTACTTTAAAAGATTCAGATAAAGGGAAATTTAAAACTCCTACATTACGAAATATAGAGCTTACAGCGCCATACATGCACGATGGAAGATTTACTACTTTAGAACAAGTAATAGATCATTATAATAGTGATTTTATTATTACACCAACTACCGATGTAAATATTGCTTTATTGGATAAATTAAGAGGTAGAATAACACCAATTGAAAAAACACAACTCATAGCATTTTTAAAAACCCTAACTGACTATGATTTTATTACAAACCCCAATTTTAAAAAACCATAATAAAATGAAAAATTTAATATTAATGACATTGGCCATTTTTAGTTTAATGGCATTTACCCATAAAGAAAAACCAACTATTGCAAAGTTTAAAGTATTTGGAAATTGCCCGCAGTGCAAAGAAAGAATAGAAGGAATATTGGAAGTAAAAGGAGTGAAGTCGGCAGAGTGGAATGTAGATACCAAAGTGATGGAAGTAGTATACATGGCTGATAAAATTACCATTGAAAAAATACATGAATTGATAGCAAGTGTTGGTCATGATACTGAAAAAGTTAAAGCACCAGATCAAGTGTATTTGAAATTGCCAGATTGCTGCATGTATAGGGATAATGATAATACTCACCACGACTAGCGTTTAAAGTTTTAAGTATTAAGTATGAATGATGAAGTATGAAAAAAATAAGGAATAACGAATTGTAACTTAGCATTACGTTTGTTTGTTTTAGCTGCTTGCTACTGGTAACTGGAATCTAGCATATGGTATCTGGCATTTTTTATCATTCATACTTTATCATTCATTTATCATTCATACTTTATACTTCATCATTCAAAATTTTATAAAAAATGAAAAAATACTACTTAATGGTTGTGGTAGTTTTGCTATGTAATTATGTAATTGCGCAGCAAAATTTGAACCTAAAAGGAATAGTTGTAGACACTGACTTAAAAGGAAATATTACGCCTATTCAAGGAGCTTTTGTAAGGTGGATGAATGAAAAAAACATTGTAGCATCTGACAGCAACGGTGTTTTTGTTATTCCTTTTTCAAGTCAAACAAAGTCTTTAATTGTATCGTATGTTGGATACAAAACTGATACTATTTTAGTGACGGAAAAAAGGTTTTTAAAAGTACTTTTAATCACAAAAAATAGGCTCAAAGATGTAAATATAAATGTAGAAAGAAAAGGTTCAGAAGTTAGTTTTATTGACCCTTGGAAAACTACTGTGATGAACGAAAAGGAATTATTTAAAGCTGCTTGTTGTAACTTAAGTGAAAGCTTTGAAACCAATCCATCAGTTGATGTAAATTTAACGGATGCCATTACTGGAACAAAGCAAATTCAAATGCTTGGATTGGCAAGTCAATACTCTCAATTAACGCAAGAAATGATTCCTGGAGCCAGAGGACTTGCTGTAAATTATGGTAGCGCATATACGCCAGGAACATGGATCAATAGCATACAAGTAACCAAAGGAATTGGTTCGGTAGTTAACGGATTTGAAAGCATAGCGGGGCAAATAAATACAGAGTTACATAAGTCGGATGTAAAGGAAACAGTATACTTTAATGCTTATGCCGGTGAAGGTGGGAGGTATGAAGCCAATTTGAATTATTCACATAGAACTTCTACCGCTTTTAGTCACATGATTTTATTGCACACCAGTGTACTAACCAATAGAATGGATAATAACCATGATGGCTATTTGGATAATCCCTTGGGATATCAATTAAACGCCATGTACAGGTTTAAGTATGACAAAGGTAAAGGATTGATTATTCAAGGTGGAATTAGATCATTAATTGACACCAAAACAGGTGGGCAATTTAACTTTGAAACAAATGCTGATACCATGAATAAAACAAAATTATATGGCATTCAAATCAAAGCTTTTAGAAACGATGCTTTTTTAAAAGTAGGTTATGTATTTCATAAAAAAATATATAAAAGCATGGGTTTACAGCTTTCTGGTGCTAATCAAAAATATGAAACTTTTTTTGGCAATAACACTTTTAATGGAACTCAAAATTCTTTTTATTCTAACCTCATTTACCAATCGTTAATTAGTTCAAGCGACCATAAGTTTAAAACAGGTTTGAGTTTAATGATTGATAATTATGATGAACAATTGTATAATTTTTCCAATTATCAATTTAAGCGAAATGAAATAGTTTCGGGTGCATTTTTTGAGTACACTTATAGTTTTTTAACCAAGTTTACTTTAGTGGCAGGCCAACGTTTAGATTATAATAATTTGTACGGCTTATTTTATACGCCACGTTTACACATGCGTTATGCTTTGAACAATGCATTGGTGTTAAGGGCAAGTGGCGGTAGGGGACAAAGAACAGCAAATATTATAGCAGAAAATACAGGACTTTTGGTAAGTGCTAGGCAATTTATTTTTGCCA
>CAMCQX010000243.1 GCA_945876985.1 Chitinophaga pinensis | reverse complement strand
TCCCGTATTAGCAACCTTTAAAGGAACCAAAATTATTACAGGACAGAGCAATGAAAACATTGCAAAAAAACATTTAAACTTTTTGATTCTTCATCGTTTTGGTGAGCTCAAAGATGATGCATGGTATTACAGTTTATTGTGAATAGATGAAGCCACTGTTCGCATTGCTTTTGATTATGGGATAACCGATAAATTAATGGTTGGAGTTGGTAGAAGTGCTAAAACTAAAGTTTATGATTTTAGTGTAAAATATAAAATTGCACAGCAAAAAATTGGTGGTAAAAAAAACTTTCCATTGGCCATTTCTTATTATGGAAACATGGGAATAGATACAAAAACTTTTATAGATCCAGCACGCGAAAATTATTTCACTTCACGTTTAAGTTTTTGTAACCAATTAATCATTGCTCGTAAAATCAACCCTAGTATTTCATTACAAATTACTCCTACTTTTGTTCACAGAAATTTAGTAAATAAAATCAGTGATCCAAACGATGTAATAGCATTGGGTTTGGGAGGTTCATTTAAAATTACAAGAAGTACAAGACTTAATATTGAATATTACCCGCGTTTAACAGGAAGAGATGAAATAATTCCAAACACCAATAATAAATTTGAAGATTACTTAGCAGTAGGATTTGATATAGAAACTGGTGGACATGTATTTCAATTAATGTTTAGCAATTCAATGTATATGTATGAGCAAGGATTTGTGGCTCAAACTACTGGTAAATGGAGTGATTTTGGAGTAAGATTAGGCTTTAACTTATCACGTACTTTTTCATTTGATGATGAACATAAAAAATAGTAGTTTACTATTGGTACCATCATTGTAATAAATTATAAAAAAACATAAATATGAAAATATCTCATCAAACCAGCTGCGAGAAACTAATCTTAACAATTGCTGCCATAGCACTATTTTCAGTAGTAAATTCATCGGCACAAACATTATATAAAGCTACCAATGCCACAGTAAGCTTTTTTTCAAAAACTCCTATTGAAGACATTGATGGAAAAAGTGAAACTGCAACTACTTTAATAAATTTAGAAACAAAAGACATTGCTTTTATGATTCAAAATAATTCTTTCCAATTTCCAAATAAATTAATGCAAGAACATTTTAACGAAAAATACATGGAAAGTGAAAAATATCCTGCAAGCAGTTTTAGGGGAACTATTCAAGAAAATATTGATCTAAAAATGGCTGGCGTTTACCAAGTAACAGTGATGGGTAAATTAACTATTCATGGTGTGATACAAGAAAGAACCATTCCTGGAACCATTACTGTAAAAGAGGGAAGCATATTGTTAGAGAGTAATTTCTTAGTAAAAAATGCTGATCATAAAATAGAAATTCCCTCATTAGTTGTCACTAAAATTGCAAAAGAATTAGATGTAAAAGTAAAAGCTTCTTTATTTCCTAAAAAGTAAATCATTCAAATTATATATATAAAAATGCAGCAAATTAAATTGCTGCATTTTTTTTAACAAAATTTTAGATTTTCGTTTCAATTAAAAAGCATAAACTTGCCTTTACCAAATGAAAATTAAATACAGCATATTATCAATCTTTTTAGTGTTATTTTTATTCAATAACGCCATTGCTCAAACTGAGCAAAAAATATTTATGGATAAAAGTGAAAACATCATCTCGCTTTTTAAAAACAGAAATTACGATTCATTAACCATGCAGTTTAACGAACAGCAAATTGCGTTCAATAGTGCAATGGCATTGGCTTCTAATTACGACCCAATTATTGAAAGATATGGCGGTATAACCAACTATAAATTTGCAGGAATAAGTGAAAACTATGGTCAAATAAATACAGAATATGTTACCAAAACAGTTTATAACATTGATTTATTAATTGAATTAGTTTTCAATAGAGAAAATAAAAAATTAATACTTTATCGTTTTACAGAAACTTTTAAAACTTACGCAATTCCTGATTATGCCACTGCAGTAAACTATAATGATGAAAACATAACATTTGCTGCTGATACAACAATGCCTTTAAGTGGTGTTTTAAGCATGCCTGTTGGCAATAAAAAAGTTCCGTTAGTAATTATAATTCCTGCTGCGGGACCATCAGATGCCGATGGTAATTTTGTTTCAAAACCATATAAAGACATTGCAGTAGGTTTGGCCACTGATGGATTTGCTGTTTTTAGGTATAATAAACGAAGTTTAAACTATGGTTTTAATTTTTCGCAGAATAAAATGAACGGAGTGCCATTTACTCCGCGTGAAGATTTATTAGATGATTTGCAAGCTGCAATAAATTTATTAAAGAAAAATCCAACTGTAGACAGTACTAAAATATATTTACTTGGACATGGGGAAGGTGCTTATTTTGCTCCATTTGTAGCCAAAGAAAATCCTTTTATAAAAGGAATAATTATGATGGGAGCAAATGCCAATCATCCATTAGCAATGATGATAGACCAAAACAAATATTTAGGAAGAATATTACCTCATAAAAAAGTACATTTTGATGAAGATGATGCTAAGGCAAAAATAGTTTTGAAACGAAAAGTAAAAGAAAACACTTCCTACTTTTTATTACCACATGAAATTCCAGCTAAATATTGGTTATGGATCAATAAATACGACCAAATAAAAGTAGCAAAAAAACTAACAATTCCAATTTTTATTATGCAAGGCGCGCGCGATTATCAAGTAGACAAAAAGAACTTTGCAGTATGGGAGAAAAAGCTAAAAAATAATAAAAATGTTAGCTTTAAAATGTATGAAAAAATGAATCACATCATGCATTCGGGTGAGGGTGAATCAACTTATAGTGAATATGCAATTATGCGGCATATTCCATTTGAGGTAATCAATGATTTGCAAGTTTGGTTACACAAGAATTAAGAAATAAAATATTCTTAATTACTTAATTGATTCAAATGATTATAAACTAAATAACTTGATTCTTTTAACACTTCAGGGAGCTTTTCTAACTCTTTACCCTTGGTCATTATAGTTATTATATATGGCTTATTAGCTAAAAAAATAATGGCTGTTTCATGTAACTCTTTCATATCTAAATTACCAGATTCACCAAACTTTTCAGACATATTTACATTAGCTGGAATTCCTTTAGAAAACCCTTCTTTAAAATCAGATTTACTTAATAATTCTAAAGCAAAATCTGAATTTTCAATATTCAAGTAACTCGCATTGAATAAAGCAGGTAAAAATTCAGAATAATCTGATACCGTCATTAAATAATCTGCCCCATTCCAATCAATTTCTTTTAAACCAAAATCCGTAAAAAGTTTTTTGAACATTTTCACATCGGTCAATTCATTTAAAAGTAAAGTGGCATTGTTATCAGAGTATTTAATCATGTATGATATTAACTCTTTTACCGTATAAGTTTCTCCAAACTTTATTGATTTTGATAAATATTGGGGGTTTATTTGTACGTCATAATGTTTATTGAAAACAATCTTCTTATTTAAAAAACCAGGATTTTTCTCGCTCATTTTTAACAACGTAATTAACGAGGGAACTTTAAGCAATGATCCAGGTGAATAAGTTTCATTTTCATTGATTGCAATCCAACCATTGCTATTATAATCCTTTAAATATAAAGATGCAGCACTTAAAACTCCCGATTCTCTGTATTTTTTAAATAAATTACTGAGTTCATATTTTAAAGATGAAAGTCTTTCAGATTGGCAAGTATTGTCTACAAACATCAAAGGCATGGC
>CAMCQX010000242.1 GCA_945876985.1 Chitinophaga pinensis | reverse complement strand
AAAGTGCTGTTTACCAAATTCAATTGTTCTTCAAAGTTTTCGTGGCTAATGTCAACTACATGCAGTAATAAGTCAGCTTCACGAACTTCATCTAAAGTTGATTTAAAACTTTCGATTAATTGATGTGGCAATTTTCTGATAAACCCAACTGTATCACTTAATAAAAAAGGAACATTTTCAAAAACTACTTTTCGAACGGTACTGTCTAATGTTGCAAATAATTTATTTTCCACCAAAACTTCGCTTTTACTCAGTAAATTCATGATGGTTGATTTTCCAACATTGGTGTAACCAACCAAAGCTACTCGTTTTTTTTCATCACGGTTTTGCCTGCGCGTAGCCGATTGTTTGTCAATTTGCTTTAATCGTTCTTTCAGTTTACTAATTTCTTCACGAAGCAAGCGTCTATCAGTTTCTATTTCAGTTTCCCCTGGTCCACGCATTCCAATTCCACCTTTTTGTTTGGTTAAATGCGTCCACATTCTAGTTAAACGAGGTAATAAATATTGTGCTTGCGCCAATTCCACCTGATATTTAGCCTGAGCTGTGGTAGCTCTATTTGCAAAAATATCAAGTATTAAATTACTTCTATCTAAAATTTTTACCTTCAATTCATTTTGAATATTACGCAATTGCGAAGGACTAAGTTCATCGTCAAAAATTACAATATCAATTTCTCTTACAGTTACATATTCTAATATTTCGGCTAGTTTTCCTTCACCTACATAAGTACGAGAACTTGGGTGAGGTAATCGTTGTAAAAACTGTTTTTCAACCACCGCACCTGCCGTTTGAGCTAAAAATGCTAACTCGTCAATATACTCTTGCGATTTTTCTATTTTCATACTTGGAGTAACCACTCCCACCAAAACTGCACGTTCCTGCGGTTTTGCTGTATCATATATTTTTTTTGCCATTTAAATATTCTTCATTTTTAAAACGAGCTATTTTATTAATTTGCAACTCTTTTTAAAGGTCGCAAAATAATGTATAAACTCAAGCTGCTAAGCATTTTTATTATTTTTATTTTTTCATTGCATGTAAATGCTCAAACAATAGAGTTTGGACAACCCGTAAAAGTAAAAAATAAAAACAGTTATACTCAAATTATTGGAAGCAATGAATTGGGAACATTTATTATTAGGTGCCGCGATAATAACTTTAAAAAAAATGTATTAATCGAGAAGTTTAACAACAAACTTTCCATTGAAACAAGTAAAGATATACCTTTAACTATACCAGCATTTATTGAAAAAGTACTGCTCATTAATCAACAAATATATGTTTTCATTTCGGCTAAAAATACTGCAACAAATAAAATTGATTTTTTAGTTAGTAAACTCGATATGAACTTAAATCAAATAGGCGGAATGTTTCTTTTAGCCTCAATTGATGAGTTCTTGTTAAATGATAATATTGATTTGACAATCAATAATAGCATCAATAAAAAATTTTTTAGTTTAAGTTTTATTGGAAATACAGGTTATAATAATAATGAAAAAGCTGCATTGTATTTGTATGGTTTTGATGAAAACTTATTACCAATTTATGCCAAAACATTTGAAATAAATGAAGTATTAAATGAAATTGGCGCTACCAAATGTGATATAGATAATGACGGAAATTTTTTTACATTGCTCGACTTTCCTAAAACTGGAAAAAAGAAAAAGAAAAATGAAAACAGAAAATTTGTTTTATATGCTTTTTATAAAGCAAATGAAAATATGTTAGAATACGACATTTCAAAGCTAGGAATAGAAATTGATGATTTAGGATTTGTAATCAATAACATATCAAAACAAGTAAATATAATTGGCTTTTATGCCATAGAAGATGAAATAAATAACAGTGGTTATTTTTATCAAACCATTGATTTAAAAACTACTGCTGTTCAAGCAAATGTAATTGATTCAATTTCATTAAAATTATTAAAAGAAAAAATATCGTTTAGTAAAACCATGGATTTAAATGATATTTATATTCGTAAAATAATTCCAAGAAGTGATGGCGGGGTTTTTCTAATTTCCGAAAAATATTTTATTACAAGGCAATCATATACTTATTATGTAAACGGATTTCCTCAAACAAATACTCGGGTTGTATATAATTATAACGATGTATTGTTGTTAAGTATCAAAGCTGATGGTTCACTTGAAATTGGCGATGTAATTAACAAAGAACAGCAATCTGTAAGTGATGGTGGCTATTATTCATCCATTTCTTGTTTTGTAAACAACGATGCAATTCATACCATTTATAATGCAGATGTAAATCAAGAAGGTGATGTTTTGATGAATAAATTTAACGTAAAAGGTAAAAGTGAAAATAAAATATTGGTAAAAGCCATCAATGCAAGCGTATTAATTATACCTACCGATTGCAAACAAATTTCAGCAAATTCACTTTTGGCTTGTACCATTCGTGACAAACGATTTACTTTGATGCGTATTACTTTTTAAGCACCACAACATTGTTAAACTTATTTAGAAACAATAGCATATTCGCATTCGTATTTTTAATTGTTTTTACAGTTCTAATACGGTTAATGCCTTTTCTTCGAATCATTCCAATCGATTTAAACATTAATGCTCCTTTAGCTCAGTTCATATTTAATTGGGTTAGCACTTTTGAAGATTATTATTTTTTTAGTGCTGTATCAGCAAGTTTTTTGGTTTTACTGCAAGCATGGATGGTCAATCATTTAGTTGTAAAAAATACCATATTAATGAAAGATAGTTTTTTACCTGCTTTACTTTTTGTGTTAATAAATAGTTTTTATCCGCAACAAATGTTCTTAAGTCCACAGCTTATTGCTAACTTATTTATTATTCTTATGTTTCAAAGGCTTTGTAACTTATATGAATCCGAAAAGCCTTTATACATTGTACTCGACAGCGGTTTGTACTTGGGAATGGCGGTGCTTTTTAACTATGATACATTAATTTATTTACCTTTTATTTTAATCAGTGTTATACTGATGACTTACTTCAATATTCGTTTCATTTTAGCAAGTTTTTTTGGATTGATATTACCCATATATTTACTGGGAGTTTTGTTTTTTATGATGGATAATTTGAACGATTTAATCATAATTATTAATAACAGTTTGAATAGAAATTACTTAAATAGTATTAGTATCAATTGGAACAAAATAATACCATGGTTTTTAATTACTATCATTGTTTTTGCCTCTGGAATTTCGCTTCAACTGAATTATTTTAAGAACAAAGTAAAAACACGAAGAATACTAATTACATTAGTTTTGTACATAGTAATATCAGTACTTTTAACATTAATTGAAGATCATAATGTGGTATTTGCAGTTTGTTATTTATCAGTTCCGGTAAGTATTATTATGGCTAATTATTTTATAAGTAAAAAACTTGTAATTTTAAAAGAAATCTTGTTTTTATCATTAGTAATTACTGCTGTTATTTTCCAATATTTTATTTAATAATTATTTATGAAAATTTATACAAAGTATTTTGTTGTACTGATACTTTCTTTCTTTCTTACTCCTGTAATTGCTCAAAAAAATGAGTCATTGGCCGTTCAAAAAGCCCTTGAAATAATTGATTTATTCAAATCAGATCAATTTGAAAAAGCTTATACTCTTTGTGATGAAATTATGCTCAGGAAAATAACACCTGAAAGATTTCAAAGTATTTGGGAAAGTTTAGCGGCTGTTAATGGCGATTTAAATGAAATAGGAGCTACCAGGTATAATTATTTAGACTCTTTTCATGTTACTACTACTAAATTGAA
>CAMCQX010000241.1 GCA_945876985.1 Chitinophaga pinensis | reverse complement strand
CACTATTAAATTACAATAATTTAAAACAATTACAATATGAAAAAACACTTTTTACTAGCTGGAATAGTATTTAGTTTGGGAATTTCTACAAGCATAAATGCACAAACACAGCCTGCAACTGGAACAGGAACGGTACTTATTGAAAAAGTTGAAGCCAAACCAGGTGAATTAAAAATAGCTTACGAAAAATACAAGCTTTCAAATGGCTTAACATTAATCATTCATGAAGACCATTCAGATCCTTTGGTTCATGTAGAAGTTACTTACCATGTGGGTTCTGCGCGTGAAGCAGCTGGTAAATCAGGTTTTGCGCATTTATTTGAGCATATGTTATTTCAAGGTTCTGAGCATGTAAAAGACGAAGAACATTTTAAAATGGTTTCGGCTGCCGGTGGGCAAATGAATGGAAATACCACCAGAGACAGGACTACTTATTTTGAAACTGTACCTGCTAATTATTTAGAAACTGCACTTTGGTTAGAATCAGATAGAATGGGATATTTATTGGATTCACTAACAATTAAAAAGTTTGAAGTACAGCGTTCCACCGTAAAAAACGAAAAAGGACAAAACGTAGATAACGTTCCTTATGGTAAAGTGAATGAAATTCGTGATCAAAATATGTATCCAATGGAACATCCGTATAGCTGGCCAGTAATTGGTTACTTACGCGATTTGGATAATGCAACCATTGAAGATGTAAAAAACTTTTTTATGCGTTGGTATGCGCCAAACAATGCTTCATTAATTATTAGTGGCGATGTAAATCCTGCTGAGGCAATTAAATTGGCAGAAAAATATTTTGGCCCAATTCCAAAAGGTCCAGAAGTTCGCAAACAAAGAGTAGAACCATTCCGTTTGGCAGATAATAAATATGTAAATTATCCTGACAAAGTATTTTTCCCAATGAACGAATATACTTGGCCTACAGTTGCTCAATACCATGTGGATGAACCTGCATTGGATTTTTTAGGAGGCATATTAAGTCAAGGTAAAAACTCTATTTTCTATCGTAATTTCCAAAAACCTGAAAAAGTTGCGCAAGCATCTGCCTATAATTCAGGTTCAGAACTAGCAGGTGAATTTGTGGTTGATTTATATACTTTCCCAGGAAGTGAAGACAATGAAGAAAAATTATTGATGGAAACTTTTGCGGAATTTAATTCAAAAGGAGTTACTGATGAAGAAATAGCTGCTGCTTATGCACAAATAGAAAATAGCTTAATTGGCGCCATGGAAAGTGTGCAAGGTCGTTCGTCATTGTTAATGTTTTTTCAGTATATTCATAATGGAAAAACTTATAATGTAAACGAAGAATTAGCTCGTTACAAAAAAGTAACGAAAGAAGATGTAATGCGTGTATTTAGAAAATATATTTATAATGTAAATACTAAAACATCTCAAAACTTTGTAAAAGTAAGGGTGTTTCCTAAAGATATGAACGCTGCTAATAAACAAGAGTACGTTCACAAAGATCCTGAAATGGAAAAAGGCACAAACGAGTTAGAATATAAAGGATTACAATACAATAAAGCACCAAATACTTTTGATAGAAATATTCATCCAACACCTGCAACAGCAAAAAATGTAATTGTACCAACTTTTTGGCAAACCATATTACCTAACGGTATTAAAGTTATTGGTACACGTTCTTCAGAAACACCAAACATTGATATTACTATAAAAATGAAAGGTGGAAACATGGTGTTAGACCCAAGTAAAACAGGTTTAGCAAGTTTAACTGCAAGCATGATGGGTGAAGCTACACAATCAATGACAGGTGAACAATTGGATGCTGCTACAAAGAAAACAGGAGGTGGATTTGGTTTCAGTGCTGGTTTTGATGCTTCATTTGCTTCGTTAGGTTGTCAAAAGAAAGATTTAGATGCCATGCTTAAAATATTTGAAGATGCATTGATGCACCCTAAATTTAATGCTGATGATTACAAACGTATTTCGAACCAAACTTATCAAAATGTAGAACAAAGTTTACAAAGTGCATCGTATGCAGGTGGTTTAGTTTTTTCAAAATTAATGTATGGTAAAGGTTCTATCCAAGGTGTTCCTAACGGAGGAACTACTAAATCAATAAAAAGTTTTAGCATAAAAGATGTTCAAAATTATTACGACAAATATTATGCACCTGATTATGCTACTGTAGTTGTTATTGGCGATTTAACGCAAGAAGAAGTATTGGCTAAATTAAGTTTTTTAAATAATTGGAGTAAAAAAAATGTGGTATTACCTACCCTACCTTCAACTGTTCCTGCTGCGCAAACTCAAATATATTTAGTGGATAAATACAAAGCTCCACAATCACAAATATTTGTTGGAACTGCTAGCATTCCTTACGATTGGGAAGGTAAATATTACAAAGCATCTTTAATGAATTTTATTCTTGGAGGTAACTTTAACAGTCGTTTAAACTTAAACTTACGTGAAGACAAAGGTTTTACTTATGGTATAAATAGTAGCATGAGAGGCAATGAATTCAATGGAATTTGGGCTACTTCAGCTGGTGTTCGTGCTAGTTCTACTGATAGCTCAGTTCGTGAAATCATCAAAGAAATTAACTTAATACGTGAAAAAGGAATTGATGATGAAGAATTAGCATTTATCAAATCTTCTATCGGACAAAGTGATGCTTTAAGGTATGAATCGAATGGTGATAAAGCAGGATTTTTAAGCTTAATAGCTGATAAAAATTTACCAGCAGATTATCAAGCCAGACAAAGAGCAATTTTAAATGCATTGACTAAAGAAGATGTAAAAGCATTGGCTAACGAAATTGTTAATCCTAATACATTAGTAATTGTAGTAGTTGGAGATAGAGATAAAGTGACTGAACCTTTGAAAAAATTAGGTTATAAAGTTACTGAGGTAAGAGCAAACGACTAATTGATTTGGAGATTTGGAGATTTAAAGATTTCTAGATTTAAAGATTTAGAGATTTTAAAAAGCTCTTTAAAACTAAAGTTTTAAAGGGCTTTTTGTTGATCAATTTTTTCGAATTTACGTTCCTATTTCCTGACACAATTCTATTAAAACACCATTGCTGCTTTTTGGGTGCATAAATGCAATTAACTTATTGTCGGCTCCTTGTTTTGGTGTTTCATTTATAAACACAAATCCTTCTGCTTTTAAACGAATAATTTCAGCATAAATATCATGTACCGCAAAAGCAATGTGATGCATTCCCTCACCTTTTTTATCAATGAATTTTGCAATTGCACTGTCTTCATGTGTGGCTTGCAATAATTCAATTTTGGTTTCACCTGTTTTATAAAAAACAGTGCGCACATGTTCACTCAAAACCGCTTCTTCTTTATAAGGTTTTGAATTGAATAATGCATTGAATAATTGAATGCTTTCATCCGCATTTTTTACGGCTATTCCTATGTGTTCTATGTTGTTTAACATGGTTAAATTGTTATCCCGATGTATCGGAAGTTAAATTGTTATATTGTTGTCCCGACACATCGGGAGTTATATTGTTAAATTGTTATATTGTTGAATTACTATATTGTTGAATTGTTGTTTTTTTGTCATTGAGCTTGTCGAAATGTTTTCTTTTAGTCTTAGTTTTATTTATATTTAAAAGCAATAAGTAAATACATAATTTTCTAACTGATAATAATGCATTTCAATTGCTTTATTTATTTCATTTTTATGCAGCAAGCAATTAAAAACTCCTTCATTTTGGGGTTCAAATAATAATGCTTCCATGTTTAATTTAAAGTCTAATTCTTTTTTACCATACCATTTATACATGCTTTCTTTGGCACTCCAAATCAA
>CAMCQX010000240.1 GCA_945876985.1 Chitinophaga pinensis | reverse complement strand
TAACTGGCGAACACAAGGGTTTAATAAAATTTGCTACTGGTTCAATTGAAACTGACGGAAAAAATTTAACAGGTGGCAATTTTGATATTGACATGACAAGCATTACTTGTACAGATTTAACTGGCGAATGGAATGAAAAATTGATTGGTCATTTAAACTCTCCTGATTTTTTTAGTGTAGATAATTTCAAAACGGCTAATTTGAAAATTAAATCTGCAAATGAAATTAAAGGTGTTAAAGCTGGTGCTGATAACTACAATGTAGCAGCTGATTTAACAATCAAAGGAATTACTAAAGAAATTTCTTTCCCTGCTTTTGTAGTCATTAAAAAAACGGGTGAAGTAGTGGCAAATGCTAGTTTTGATATTGACAGAACTGCTTTTGATATTAAGTATGGTTCTAAAAGTTTCTTCGAAGGAATTGGCGACAAAGCTATTGATGACAAATTCAATGTAAAAGTTAGAATTGTAGCTACAAAATAATATAATTTGTTTTGCAATTAAAGCTCGCTTCAGTATTGATGCGAGTTTTTTTATTTATAAAAAGTAGTGATTTTGTAATATAAAACAGTATTTTTAATTTGTAAATAAATTATTGTTTATTTGGTGAAATTTTAAAATCAATTATTCCATGTTCAATAAACAATCAATATTTTTAATATTTACAGTACTCTTTACTTTAAATAATAAAATAAATGCACAACATTCATGTGCCAATTCAAAAATAAATTCAAACATTTTAAGTTTAAATAAAACCAATGCTACCTCTGCGCAAATGGATTTTATGGAAAAATATGATGTGGTTTTTCATGATTTAAATTTAAATGTAGAACGTACCTCTACCTATATTGCTGGTAGTGTAAAAACGATAGCAAAATCTAAAGTTTTGGCGCTTGATACTTTTATGTTTCAATTGCATGCAAACTTAACCGTTGATTCAGTTTTTGACTATAAAAATCAAAAATTATCAGTAATCAGACAAGGCGATATTGCATTGGTTTTATTAGATTCAGTTTATACTTTTAATCAATTTATTCAAGTTCAAATTTATTATCATGGAACACCGCCAAGTGGTGCAAGTGCAGCCATAGGAAACGGATTTAGTAATAAAGCATCTCAAACATATTCAAACCAAATTACTTGGAGTTTAAGTCAGCCATACAGCGCTTACGAATGGTGGCCTTGCAAACAATCTTTGCAAGATAAAATAGATTCAGTTTTTATTGCTGTTACCACCGATACTTCCAATAAAGTAGGATCAAATGGATTGCTAAAAAGCATTACGCCATTGGGAAATGGAAAACACAAATTTAATTGGGAAACTCGTTATAAAATGGACTATTATTTGGTAATGGTAACGGTAGGTCAATACAAGGAATATATTCAATATGCCAAACCCAAACAACTAGCCGATAGCATTTTGATTCAACATTATATTTACAATAATCCTTTGGCTTATTCAAACAATGCCACAAGCATAAACGCTACAAAATCATTGGTAGAATTATTTTCTGATTTGTATGGTTTATATCCTTTTTATAAAGAAAAATACGGACATGTGATGGCACCTTTTTCGGGTGGAATGGAACACCAAACCATGACCAGTTTGGGTATATTTAACTTTGGAATTGTAGCTCACGAATTAGCACATCAATGGTTTGGCGACAATGTAACTTGTGCTACGTGGAAAGACATTTGGTTGAACGAAAGTTTTGCTACTTACTCTGAATATATAGCTGCCAAATACTTAACCACAGCAAGTAATACGGCTACGGTTTTAACAAATATGCACAATACTGCAAAAAGAATTGATGGCTCAGTTTATTTTACCGATACCACCAATGTGTCAAGAATTTTTTCGAGTGAAATTACATATAATAAAGGAGGATCTGCTGTAAGGGTTTTACATTATTTGTTAGGTGATAGTTTGTTTTTTAGAGTATGTAAAACATATCAAATTCAGTTTGCAAATGGCAATGCAACTACCAATGATTTAAGGCTTTTGGTAAATAATTTATCAGGTAAAAATTACGATTACTTTTTTAATCAATGGATTTATGGATTTGGTTACCCAAATTATACTTTAAAATGGAATCAAACAGGTAATCAGTTATTAATTAATATTGACCAAAGCAATTTGCAATCTGCCAATAATTTGTTTCAATTATCATTGCCAGTAGTTGTAAAAACTGCCAATGGCGATACCACTATTTATGTGCAACAAGGAGAATCAAAAAATAGTTATCAAATTAGTTTTTCTACTCCAATTATATCCATTGCATTAGATCCTGAAAACTGGATTTTAAAATCGTCAGTAGTGACTAAAGATGTAAGTATTGGCAATGAAGAGCACTTATTTTCAAATGAAAACATAATAGTTTATCCGAATCCAACCAATGGAAATGTGATGGTGAATACCAATAGAAATGAGCCAGTATCGATATCTGTTTACAACATGCAAGGGAAATTATGCTTAACAAAAGAATCATTTAAAAGTGGCGTATTGGAAACAAGTATTTTGCAAAAAGGAATTTATTTATTGGTCATCAAAATCAATGAAGGATTGGTTTATAATAAAAAATTGATATTGAATTGATAGAATGATACGACAATTTTGAGTGTTTTTTTGTGTTTTTATTCTAAAATCAATCATTTACATTTGAATTTTAAATTATGCAATTAGAAGATAGAAATAAAATAATTGAGCCAATTAAGAATTTGCTTTTAAAAAGTAACATTACTAAAGCTGCTTTATTTGGTTCTTTTGCTCGAAATGAAGATGACTATAATGACATAGATATTTTGATTGAAACCAATAATCACACCTTTTTCGACTTGTTAAAATTAGAAACCGAATTAGGTAAATTACTAAATATTAAAGTTGATTTGGTAGAATACAATGCTTTGAAAAATTCAATGAAAGAAAGTGTGATCAAGGATTCCATTGTAATTATATGATCAAAAGAAGTGACCAAGTTTATATTCAAGATATTGCTGAAAGTATAGATGCAATTTTGAATTATGTAGGAGAAACTACAGAATATGAATATTGTACAAACATGATGATGCAAGATGCCGTTAACAGAAGATTTGAAATAATTGGGGAAGCGGCAAAAAATATTACCGAAGTTTATAAAAATGAACATCCCCATATTGAATGGCAGTTAATAAAAGCAATGAGAAATAAATTAGCACATGAGTATTTTGGAATATCAAATTCCACCATATACAAAACCATTATTGCTGATTTGCCTATTCTAAAAGAAAAAATAGATAAGTTGATTTTGAATTGATGAAAATTTTTAAAACAAAAAAAACCTGCTTCAATAGTTTTTGAAGCAGGTTTTTTTGTGTATTTATAGGTAGTTTTTTATACCAATAATTTAACTGGATTTTCCAATAAATCTTTTAAAGTTTGAAGGAATGCAGAACCAACTGCTCCATCCACTACTCGGTGGTCGCAGCTTAAAGTTACTTTCATTACAGTGGCTACTTTCATTTGTCCATTTTCTACAATCACTGTTTCTTTGCTTCCACCTACTGCTAAAATACAAGCATCAGGGGCATTAATAATGGCTGTAAATTGGTCTATTCCAAACATTCCTAAATTAGAAATGGTAAAAGTGTTACCTTCGAATTCAGTTGGTTGTAATTTTTTATTTTTAGCTTTATCAGCCAATTGTTTTACCTCGGCACTGATGTGTGAAAGCGATTTGTTATCGGCAAATTTTACCACCGGAACAATCAATCCATCTTCAATGGCTACTGCCACACCAATATGAATATGGTGGTTATATCGAATTTTATC
>CAMCQX010000239.1 GCA_945876985.1 Chitinophaga pinensis | reverse complement strand
ATTTGTTACTTAACCAGTAACTATACCACTTATCTTCAATTGATTGTGGTGAATACGTTTTTGAAATTTCTTTTGTCATAAACTTTGGGAAGTTAAATAATGTTGGATAAAGTAAAAAAATAAATTCTAAATTCGAATTTAAAAGCATTTGATTTTTATTGTTGAATCAATTACTAAGTATTTTCGAATTTATTTTTTTCGAATTTCGGATTTAAAAAAAAACCCCAATCCATTGCTGAATCAGGGCTTTCAATTTAACTATGAAAAAACTAACCTCTTTTCTCTTTAATTTTGGCAGCTTTACCAGTTAAAGCGCGTAAGTAAAACAAACGAGCCCTGCGAACTTTTCCGCGGCTGACCACCTCTATTTTGTCAATATTTAAGCTATATAAAGGAAAAATACGTTCAACACCAACACCGTTTGACATTTTACGAACTGTAAATGTTTCTGCAATGCTGCTGTTTCTGCGTTGTAAACAAACGCCTTGATATTGCTGAATGCGTTCTTTAACGCCTTCTCTAATTTTGTAATATACGTTGATAGTATCACCAGCTTTAAACTTAGGAAATGTTTTTCCTTCTGTAAATTCTGATTCAACTAATTTTATTGCTTCTGTAAAATTCATAACTATTCTGGTCAAAAAATTGGACTGCGAAAGTAAGGCTATTTTCTAAAAATCCAAATATATTTCTAAAAGTTTTATAATTATTTTTTATAATTACTCAACTTGCACTATTTAAGTAAATTAGGTCTTCGTTGTTTGGTACGTTCTAATGATTGTTCCATTTTCCACTCTTCAATTTTAGCTTGATGGCCACTTAAAAGTATCTCAGGAACAGCCCAACCTTTATATTCAAATGGTTTTGTATAAACTGGCGGACTGATCAAATCGTCCTGAAATGAGTCGCTTAATGCCGATTGTGAATCGTTTAAAACTCCTGGAATTAATCTCACAATGGCATCCACCACAACTGCCGCTGCTAACTCACCACCTGTTAAAACATAATTTCCTATCGAAATTTCTTTGGTAACTAAATATTGCCTAATTCTTTCATCAATTCCTTTGTAATGCCCGCAAAGAATAATGATATTTTTTAAGCTCGATAATTGATTGGCCATTGGCTGGCAAAATTCTTCCCCATCAGGACTCATATAAATTATTTCATCGTATGTGCGTTCTGCTTTTAGCTTCTCCATACAATTGTCAATGGGTTCAATCATCATTACCATGCCAGCACCACCGCCAAAAGCATAATCATCGGCTTGTTTATGTTTGCCAAAACCAAATTCTCGAAGGTTATGCAAATGCACTTCCACCAATTCTTTTTGAATGGCACGCTTCATCATGGAATGTTTAAAAACTTCTTCAATTAAAGCTGGATGTAAGGTAATAATATCTACTCGCATGTGGCTGCAAATTTAGTGTGTAATTTTTCCTAAAAAACTTTATTATCGCATTTATGAAAAAAATAATTGCTTTCATCATCTTCTTTTGTTGTTTTATTTCGCTGCAGGCGCAAAAAATAAAGCTAAAAAATACCATTAATTACAATGCTTTTGGCATGGGTATATTGCCACACGACCAATTCATGCTTGGCGGAAATCATGTATTTTATAGAAGTTTTGGTATGGCTTTAAGTTACCGATTTGGCATTAAAGATTTGTTGGCTCCAACTCAAGATGGGGAAACAGGAGAGCTAGAACTTTTTAAAAATGCAAAAGCAAAAAATTTACTTACAGGAAAAACCACTACCGCTTATTCCTTTGCCATTGTTCCTTCCTTTGCCATTGCTATTACGCATAAAATACCCCTTTATATAGGATTAGGCATTACCAGAAAAAAGGTTTACAAAGAATATTATGCCGCAGATACCATCACTAAATTTTGGTTTGTGGATGATGCTGAAACAAAAATTTTACCCACTTTTACCATTGGTACTTTTATTCCAATTTACAGGCGATTATTATTAAATGTTGCTTACGATTATTTACCACAAACTTTTTTTGTGGGGATTTCTATTCGAAGTTGGGAAAGTTGGGATGAGTTTAATTAAACTCAAATAATCTAAAAAAATCTTCTCCCCTATTGCTGTTAGTTTTACATTTTTTTACACTAAAATTTTCACCAATCTGAATTTATAATTTTATCTTTGAGGAATAAATTTCTCTTTGTGAAAACACCTCCAATCTTTACGAGTAAAACCATCGATTTTTTTTCATCGTTAACCGAAATGGAACTATCGCTGCCTTATGTAGAAAAAGGTATCAGTGCTGGTTTTCCTTCACCTGCCGATGATTTCATAGATGCCACCATTGATTTAAACAAAGAATTTATCAAAAATCCTTCGGCTACTTTTTACGGAAGAGTAAAAGGAAATTCCATGAAAAATGCGGGCATTGACAATGGCGATTTGTTAATTATAGATAAAAGCTTAGAGCCCAAAGATGGCAAAATAGCCGTGTGTTATATTGATGGAGAATTTACCGTAAAACGCATAAAACTCGACAAAGATTGTATTTGGTTAATTCCCGAAAACGATTCGTATAAACCCATTAAAGTAACTGCCGACAATGATTTTATTGTTTGGGGAATGGTGGTTCATGTTATAAAATCGTTTTAACTATGTTTGCGCTAGTTGATTGCAATAATTTTTACGCTTCGTGCGAAAGGGTTTTTAGACCTGATTTGAACGGGAAACCCATTGTAGTTTTATCGAACAACGATGGCTGTGTAATTGCGCGTAGCAACGAAGCTAAAGCCTTTGGAATTCCCATGGGCGCAGTGGCATACCAGTACGAAGAACTATTTACTAAAAATAACATTCAAGTATTTTCATCAAACTATGCTTTGTATGGCGACATGAGTGCAAGGGTTATGAATTTGCTTTCGCAATTTGCCCCGGAAATAGAAGTTTACAGCATTGATGAAGCTTTTTTGCAGTTTGATAAATGTGACTATATTAAGTTAGATGAGGAAGCTTTGAAAATAAAACGGGTGGTTTCAAAAAGTACCGGAATACCTATTAGTTTGGGATTTGCTCCTACCAAAACTTTGGCAAAAGCTGCCAATAGAATTGCCAAGAAATTTCCTGAACGCACGAACGGAATACACATTATTGACACCGATGAAAAACGCATCAAAGCACTCAAATGGCTAGCCATTGAAGATGTATGGGGAATTGGCAGAAGGCTATCGCAACGATTAAGAAATATAGGCGTTAAAACTGCTTTTGATTTTACACAATTAAACGATGATTGGGTAAAAAAGAAAATGAGCATTATAGAGCTTCGCTTAAAGCATGAGCTAGAAGGCAAACCCACGTTAAGCATGCTTGTAACGGGCGCACCCAAACAAAATATTGCTACTACTCGTTCATTCGATCACAACTATAAAGAGTTAAGCATTTTGCAAGAACGTGTTTCTACTTTTGCCAGCATTTGTGGTGAAAAATTGCGCAAGCAAAAAAGCTGTTGCAATGCCATTATGATTTTTTTGCACACCAACGGACACCGAAAAGATTTACCACAATACAGCCAAAATATTATTGTAAAAACACCTTTTCCTACCAATTCGAGTATTGAAATTGCAGAATTTGCTTTGGCAGGTTTGGCTAAAATTTATAAGGATAATTATTACTATAAAAAAGCGGGTGTAGTGGTAATGGATATTACTCCTGAAAGCAAAAAACAGTTTTCGCTTTTTGCCAATAGCAATCCAAAACATGCACTGTTAATGAGTGCCATGGACAAACTAAACAGGAATATGGGAAACCAAAAAGTAAAACTTGCTCGGCACGATTTGGGTAGAAC
>CAMCQX010000238.1 GCA_945876985.1 Chitinophaga pinensis | reverse complement strand
TTATAAAAATGAATAAAAAACTCAACTTTTTAATAATTGTGGCCGCCCTTGGTTACTTTGTAGATATTTATGATTTAATTGTATTTAACGTTGTAAAACAAGAAAGTTTACTTGATTTTATTTCTGCCGACTTGATGGACAAAACAGATACTTATCTGTTTAACTGTCAAATGACAGGCATGCTTTTGGGCGGATTAATTTGGGGTATTTTAGGCGATAAAAAAGGAAGAGTTTCGGTGCTTTTTGGTTCTATTATTTTGTATTCAATTGCTAATATTGCCAACGCTTTTGTAACAGATGTTCCAAGTTATGCTTTAGCTAGGTTCATTGCAGGAATTGGATTAGCAGGTGAGTTAGGCGCTGGAATCACTTTGGTAAGTGAAAACATGGAAAAATCGAAACGTGGAATTGGAACCATGATCATTGTTTCTGTTGGAGCATTAGGTGCCATTGCTGCTGCATTCATTGGCAAAAATGGCCATCATTTGGTTTCGTTTTTAGATACCGCTTTTTCTATTTCATTAAAAAATTGGCAAGTTACTTATTTGGTAGGTGGCATTTTAGGATTATTGCTATTGCTTCTTAGAGCAGGAACTTACGAAAGTGGAATGTATAAAATGGTGGAAACAAACAAATCAATTCAAAAAGGGAATTTGATAAATTTATTAAAAAATAAGAAAAATTTATTGAAATACTTGGCTTGTATTGCCATTGGTTTACCCATTTGGTTCACCATTGGGGTTTTGGTAAATAAATCACATTTGTTTGCTCGTAATTTGGGCGTTGAAATAAAAGTAGCCGACAGTGTGATGTTTGCATACTTAGGTTTGTCGTTTGGCGATTTGTTAAGTGGCTTGTTCAGCCAATTATTTAAAAGCAGAAAAAAAGTAATTTTTGGTTATTTAGGAATTAGTTTAGTCCTGTATTTTGTGTATTTATTTAACAGCCAAGTTTCGGTTTCTTACTTTAAACTCATGTGCTTTTTATTAGGTGCTGCCACTGGTTATTGGGCACTTTTTGTAACGGTAGCCTGCGAACAATTTGGCACCAATATTCGTTCTACAGTGACCAATACCGTTCCTAATTTTGTGCGTGGTGCGGTTGTTCCTATTACTTTAGGTTTTGCTGCTTTGCAAAGCAATTTTAGTTTTAATATTACTTCTTCGGCATTAGTAGTTGGCTTAATTTGCTTAACCTTGGCCATTATTTCTACCGCATATATTGCCGAAAGTTTTCACAAAGATTTGGATTATGTGGAGGAATAAATGAACACCTATTTTACTAAATCACTATTTACTTAAACCATATTTATCAGTAAATGGCTGTCCACTGATGTGATTTTGGCAACAATAAATAATTTCACAATTTTGAACTTGACCACAAATGGAATCAACTTTTCCAAATGCCCAATTGCATTCTCCAATCTTTTTTCCTTGTAAATCAAAAATAAAAGTAGAAACGTCATAAGCATTTTCGCTGGCTTCATACACAGTTTGCCCATTTAACTTACATTCAAAAATTATCCCATTTTTAAAGTTGGAATAAATGGTGTGTATACCAGCTTTTGTAATTGCCTTGTCTTGTTTACAGGCAGAAAAATTGATTAAAATTAAAAGGTATGTAAAGGTAAATTTTATTAAATATTTCATGCTGTTTTTAATGATTGTCAAATCTAAATGTTTTTGATTTCAAATTTGTTTTATTTTTTGTCAATTTTAGTCAATTATCATGTCATTTTTTAAGTATATAATATTACTTTCGCGGCTCGTTTTTAAAAGGAAATATTATTTATGAATCAAGCTCGTAGCATGCAAAATGCTTTAATTTCAGTTTTTTACAAAGATGGTTTAGATGTTTTGGCAAAAGCCTTGAACCAATTAGGAATCAATATTTACAGTACTGGCGGTACGCAAGATTATATTGAACAATTAGGAATTAAGGTTAGCCGAGTAGAAGATTTAACGGAATATCCAAGCATTTTAGGTGGACGAGTAAAAACATTGCATCCAAAAGTATTTGGAGGAATATTAGCTCGCAGAGCCAATGAGCAAGATCAAAAAGAAATGTCAGAATTTAACATGCCTTATTTTGATTTAGTAGTGGTTGATTTGTATCCATTTGAGGAGACTTTAGCAAGCACCAATGAAGAAAGTAAGATTATTGAAAAAATTGATATTGGCGGTGTTTCCTTAATTAGAGCAGGTGCTAAAAATCACAATGACACTTGCATTATTTGCAACAAAAATGATTATGCTGTTTTAGCTGAAAAATTATTGGCACAAAACGGAACAACCAGCATTGAACAACGCAGAATGTATGCTGCCAAAGCATTTGCAACGACTGCCGCTTACGATACCATTATTCAAAATTATTTTAACCAAACTCAGTTTGCAGCTTTAAGCACCATGCCTGCGCAAACATTGCGTTATGGTGAAAATCCGCATCAAAAAGGCGTTTTTTATGGCGATATAAATGGCATGTTTACACAATTACATGGTAAAGAACTGTCGTATAATAATTTGTTAGATTTAGATGCAGCAACTCATTTAATTGAAGATTTTGAAGAACCAACTGTTGCAGTTATCAAACATAATAATCCATGTGGATTAGCAAGCAGAACAACCATTGCGCAAGCTTGGACCGATGCTTTAGCTGGCGATCCAGTTTCGGCTTTTGGTGGAGTAATTGTTGCCAATAGAAACATAGATGTGGAAACTGCTACTGCCATGGATAAAATATTTTTGGAAGTATTAATCGCACCAAGTTACGATGAGGCTGCTTTGCAAATTTTAAAAGGCAAAAAGAACAGAATTATATTAGCAAAAAATGGTTTATTGCCAAAAGGAAAAACCATGCGTACCGTGCTGAACGGACATTTGGAACAGGATAAAAACGATGTGATTTTAACGCAAGAAAACTTGCAATTGGTGACTGAAAATAGTGCCAATCAAAGTACCATTGATGATTTGTTATTTGCAGATAAAATAGTAAAACATGCTAAATCGAACACCATTGTTTTGGCAAAAAACAAGCAATTATTAGGAATAGGCTGCGGACAAACTTCTCGTGTAGATGCTTTGAAACAAGCCATTGGCAAGGCAAAAGCATTTGAATTTGATTTGACAGATTCGGTGATGAGTAGTGATGCATTTTTCCCTTTTCCTGATTGCGTAGCAATAGCATTTAACGAAGGAATAAAAACAGTGATTCAACCTGGAGGTTCAATTAAAGACGATGCCTCGGTGCAATATTGTAATAAACAAAAAATGGCAATGTATTTTACAGGTGTGAGACATTTTAAACACTAGTAGCAACATCGTCATTGCGAGGCACGAAGCAATCTCATTTCATGTTTTGAGATTGCCCTCACGCTAAGGCGTGATCGCAATGACGAATAAAACAATAAAAAAATGGCAAGAATATTAGCAATTGATTACGGAACAAAAAGAGTTGGTTTGGCTGTTACCGATCCATTGCAAATTATTGCCAATACGCTAACTACGGTGCATAGCAAAGATGTAATTCAGTATTTGAAAGACTACACCGCAAAGGAAGAAGTAAGTTGTTTTGTGGTGGGAAAACCCACTCGTCATAATGGCGATGATACCGATGCAACGCCACATATTGAAAAATTTATATCTTTGCTCGTCAAAAATTTTCCAACCATGAAAATTGAACGAGCCGATGAACGCTTTACTTCAGTAATGGCTAGGCGCACTTTAACCGAAATGGGTTTGAAGAAAAAAGACAGAGAGAAAAAAGAAAATGTAGATCAAGTAAGTGCGGTTATTATACTGCAAACTTATATGACTATGTTGTAAGTGCGAAGTG
>CAMCQX010000237.1 GCA_945876985.1 Chitinophaga pinensis | reverse complement strand
GGAATAATGCCAGAAGGTATTGAAAGGTTTATACTTTTTCCCGCACAAATAGAAGTATCCTTTTGTTGAATTCCTTTTACAAATAATACTCTTGTAGAATCTGAGTTACTACAACCTGAGCTATTAAAAACAGTTACTTTGTTTATACCCGCTGTTTTAACCCAAATGCTTTGTGTGGTATCACCTCTACTCCAAACATATTTTGAATAACCAGCACCCGCATTCAATAAAATACTGTCTTGTTTGAAAGCAATGGTGGTATCAGGTAATGAGTTTATAATTGGTAATGCAATTACTGTTACCCTCACGCTATCAGTCATTGTAAAACTACCAATTCTTTGTGTACAACGATAAGTTGTGCTTGTAGTTGGAGTTGAAGTGATTGAATTTGTTGTGTCGCTTGTTGACCATGTAATTTTTGTATTTGCATTTCCTCCAATACCACTATAAAGTGCTTGAAATTCTGAAGGTGTTAGTGCACTGTTCCAAATTCCTATATCATCAATTTTACCATCAAACGGCCCCCAATGACCATTAGCTTGGTCTGAAACTCCAATCGAAATTCCAGAATTTCCGTTAACATTTAACATCAAACCATTTGCAGGAATCGAGTCATAAAGGTTTCCGTTAATAAATTGTTTTATTGAGGAGCCGTCATATGTCATTACAATGTGAAACCAATTGTTTAATGAAAGAGTTGGTCCAGTATTTACTGAACTTACCCCAGCTGACTGAATTATTTGAGTCTTTATTAAGCAGCTAGGTGATGGTTCGGTTAAAACTTGCCAATGCTCTCCATATGGAGTGCTATATCCATATTGAAATCTGTTTATAATTGTGTGTTGTTGATTTGAGTAGCCTGCTGAATTTCGCATCGCCCAAACAGAAACTGTGAGATTGGGAGTGTTTAGTAAAGAGTTAAAGGGTATAAATATTTCGTCTCCTCCAGATCCCCAAGACCAATTGGCGTAGTTAAAATTATATGCATTATTTGGTGTTCCATTACGATCACTCGTTAAAGTTGCACCATTTACCGTTCCGTTATTCCCATTTCCACTTGCATCATTTGCATTGCCAGTAAAGGGCCAATATCCAACAAGACCATTGCCAGGAATTGTGCTTGAGGGTATTGATAGTTTTAAGTTACTACCAGCACAAATTGAAGTATCCTTTTGTTGAATTCCTTTTACAAATATTACATTAGTAGAATCTGAATTACTACAACCCGAGCTATTAAAAACAGTAACTTTATTCATTCCAGGAGTTTTAACCCAAATGCTTTGTGTGGTATCACCTCTGCTCCACACATATTTTGAATAACCAGCACCCGCATTCAATAAAATACTGTCTTGTTTGAAAGCAATGGTGGTATCAGGTAATGAGTTTATAATTGGTAATGCATTAACGGTTACCCTAACACTATCAGTCATTGTAAAACTACCTATTCGCTGCGTACAACGATAAGTTGTGCTAATGCTTGGCGCAACTGAAATTGAATTTGTAGTATCATTTGTTGACCAAGTCACTTTGGTTGATGAATTTGTTCCAACTGAATATAGTGCTTGAATTTCTGTTAAAGACAAGGCACGATTCCAAATTCCGAATTCATCTATCTTTCCATTGAAGTATGAGCCACTTTGGTACGAGCCGATTTTGGAACTGTTTGCATCTTGAGCAAAATTACATGAAGCCTCTATTTGACTTGTTGAAAGAATTGATCCCCCTTGAGCAGACCATTGTATATTAGTTACAATTGGAAGTCCATTCAAATAAATTTGTCCAACAGAATTTTGATAGGTTACAACAATATCGTACCATTGATTTTGTTGAATTAAATTTGTTTGACTGTAAATAATTGAATATTTATTTCCTGTAATTGAGTTTGCCCAAAAAAATCTAACTTCGTTTAAATTTGAAATACTAAAAAGAATTTCTCCCCAAAAGAGTGTTTTAGACCAAATTACTTTACCGGAATTTATCGAATTTGAATATATTAAAGCGTGAAATGTGAATGCAGTGTTTTGATTTCCACCTAAAAAAGGATTAACCAAAGAAATATTATTGCTAGTACCATTGAATAAGTATGCCGTATTTGTATTACCTAATTTACCGGTAACCAAATTTGCACCATTAACGGTTCCATTATTACCGTTTCCACTTTCATCATTTGCATTTCCATTGAATGGATACCAAGCTACAAGTCCATTGTTAGGAATTATAGACCCACTTGAGGGTGTATATAGATTTAGACTTTTTCCCGCACAAATAGAAGTATCCTTTTGTTGAATTCCTTTTACAAATATTACAACAGTTGAATCTTTGCCACAAGCAGCTAAACTATTTGTTACTGTTAAATTAATTTTCGCACTGTTTTTAACCCAAATATATCTACTATTAGCACCCGTACTCCAAGTGTAAGTGGTAAAACCCGCTCCACCATCAAGCATAATACTATCTTGCTTAAAGGCAATGGTAGTATCTGTTAGGGCTAGTGATAAGGTGGGCGTTGGACATTGGGCATTAGCCTGTACAAATAGTCCTATAATAGCAATTATAGTGTAAAGTAGTTTTTTCATGTTTAATTTCCTTAAAAGAAGTTATATTAAATACAAAATTAGATTTATATCCCACAATTCCTATTTCAATAATAATCAAATAACTATAATTTAAATAAATGTCTTTTTTTTAATCTTTTATATAAAATTCACCTCATTTGCTATCGACTTGCGAGTGAAGTTATTGGAAAGCCTCTGGCTGAGAGACAATGGTAAAAAAAATGCTAATAAAACAGAAATTGCAGTTGCAAAACCATACTGGCTTTATTCTTTTTAATCTTGTTTTTTGTCCACGCCACAGGCGTGAACTAGCCCAGAAGTGAGTTATGCAAAACCGCACCGACTAAAATTGAATCTTAAAATCTAATAATTAAGTAATATTATTGCAAAGCTACATGAACAGAAATATTACAGACGGAATTAACTTATTTTCAAAATTAAACGGCAGGCGTTTGCTCAATGCTACCAAGCTTTTGAGTAGTTATTATATTTCAAAAGCTTTCAAAAAACCTATTCATTGGGGAATGCCATTAACCATGGAAATAGAACCTACCACCAGTTGTAATTTGCGTTGTCCTCAGTGCCCAAGCGGATTAAGGGAATTTACCCGAAATACTGGCATGTTAAACTTGGAGCTATATAAAAAAATAATTGATGAAATTCACGAAGATTTGATTTGGTTGGTTTTATATTTTCAAGGCGAACCTTTTTTAAATACCAGTTTTTTGGAGTTTGTAAAATACGCAGCTGCTAAAAATATTTATACTGCTACCAGTAGCAATGCACATTATTTTACTTCTGATATGGCCAAAGCTACTGTTCAATCGGGATTAGACAGGTTGATTATTTCTATAGACGGAACTACCCAAGATACTTATAGTAAATACCGAATAGGAGGGAACATAGAAAAGGTAATTGAGGGAACTGAAAACTTATTGAAATGGAAAAAAGAATTGGGTTTAAAAACACCACATATTATTTGGCAATTCATTGCTTTTAAGCACAACGAACAACAAATTCCAGAAATAAAAAAGTTAGCAAAAAAAATTGGAGTAGATGAGTTAGGCATAAAAACTGCTCAAATTTACGATTATGAAACCAGCGATAATTTTATTCCTACCAACGAAGATTTGAGCCGTTATACCAAAACTGAAGATGGTTATAAAATAAAAAATAAGTTACTTAACCAATGTTGGCGCATGTGGCGTGGAAGTGTAATTACTTGGGATGGCTTGGTAGTGCCTTGTTGTTTTGATAAAGATGCCACGCATCAATTTGG
>CAMCQX010000236.1 GCA_945876985.1 Chitinophaga pinensis | reverse complement strand
TTGATTGTGAGAAAAGTCTTTCCTACTCGAGTATGAATTTGAGTAATAATATAAAGTGTAATCTGAAGATAAATTAATATTAGTTTTTACATGCCCAGCTTGAATCAGGTAATTTATGCCATTATTTTTTAAACTTACAAAGGAAACTTCAATTGGCCATACATCTATTAATTTTGTCTGTAGGCCAACATAATATATTCTAGAAGTATCTTTTTTTTCTAGGTTTAAAGAGAAGCTTTTTAAATTTACAAAAAATAATAGTACGATAAAGTAGATTTTTATTTTCATCATTTAATATATAAAGTATCACTAAAATAATTGAACTCTCTGAAAGTATGGATAAAGTAGCAGGTATCAAAAGTGTGGAATTTAATTTTTGTTATCTCACTTATTTTTATAAAATCAGAACTATAACATCTTCCTCCACCATAATAAAAATAATGTTTTTTAGATTCAACTATGACAGTGTCAAAGCCTTTTGAGCTTTGAAAAAAAATAATTGTAGAATCAAATGCATCTGACAAATACAATTTGCTTTTATTGGAAAAAGACTGAATTTTAGTAATTGAATTTGGGTAAGAAATTGAAAATATTGAATCGCTTGGATTTATCATTCTTACACCTATAAAACGGTCCAATTCTCTTGTTCCTGGGTCATCACTATAACAACAACTTTTTAAGCCTAAAATTATAAAAAATAATATGTATAAAATTGTTTGCTTCAATTTGTTTGATTTAGTAATTCAAATATATAATAATTAACAGTCTTTTTATCATTGCAGTTAAATTTACCAACATCAACTATCAACTATCAACCAACAACTAACCCCTAATGCGCTTCCAACCAGTTTTCGCCAACACCCACTTCAGCTTTAATGGGAACGATTAATTGCATGGCATTTTCCATTTCTGTTACTACTAATTTTTTCAATGCTTCCACTTCCTCTTTATGAACATCAAACAACAATTCATCATGCACTTGAAGAATCATTCTTGATTTTAAAACACCGTTTTCGGGCAATAA
The DNA here is from genome assembly GCA_945876985.1 of Chitinophaga pinensis. GTDB lineage: Bacteria > Bacteroidota > Bacteroidia > UKL13-3 > UKL13-3 > JAAFJM01. Next base: position 2,830 of record CAMCQX010000236.1, on the reverse strand, counting down.
CATTTTAGCATGAATTTGAATCATGGCTATTTTTATCATATCGGCTGCACCGCCCTGAATTGGGGCGTTAATGGCATTGCGTTCCGCAAAACCTCTTACCGTAAAATTTGCTGAATTGATATCACGCAAATATCTCCTGCGGCCTTTTAACGTTTCTACATAACCATATTCTTTTGCTGTGTTAATGGTTTCGCTCATGTATGCTTTTATACGTGGATATTGCTTCCAATATTCATCAATTATTTGTGCTGCTTCTTTACGCGGAATGCCCAAGTTTTCTGCCAATCCAAAAGCCGATTGTCCGTAAATAATGCCAAAGTTTACCGCTTTTGCATTTCTGCGCTGTTCGCTGGTAACTTCTTCTAATGGAATTCCATAAACTTTTGCAGCAGTAGCCGCATGAATATCTAAGTTATTTTTAAATGCTTCAATCATGGCTTCCTCATGCGCCATGGCTGCAATAATGCGTAATTCTATTTGCGAATAATCGGCACTTAACAATAAATAATCTTCATTTCTGGGAATAAATGCCTTGCGAATTTCCTTGCCTTTATCGGTTCTAATTGGAATATTTTGCACATTAGGATTTGTGCTGGAAAGCCTGCCAGTAGCTGCTACAGCTTGGTTAAACGAAGTGTGAACACGTCCAGTTTTTGGGTTAATCAATGCGGGCAATGAATCAACATAAGTCGATTTCAATTTACTCAATTTCCTAACGTCTAGAATGCACTGAATAATTTGGTGTTCGCTTAATTTTAGCAATACATCTTCGCCAGTTTGGTACTGACCAGTTTTGGTTTTTTTGGCTTTAGGATCTAACTTCAAATGGTCAAAAAGTATTTCGCCTAATTGCTTTGGCGAAGCAATATTAAATGGCTTTCCAGCCAATTCAATAATTTGTTTTTCCAATGAAGCAATATCAGTTTCTAATTCTTTGCTATAAATATTTAAAAATTCCTTGTTAATTTTCACTCCCTCGCGCTCCATATCGGAAAGCACATTTATTAATGGAATTTCTATTTCGTCTAATAGATTTTGAGCACTTCTTTCAGTAATTTCCGGTTTTAAAATTTGAGCTAATTGATAGGTAATATCAGCGTCTTCGGCTGCGTATTCTTTTATTTTTTCAATCTCCACATTGCGCATGTTCAATTGAGTTTTTCCTTTTTTACCAATTAATGTGCTTATAGAAACTGGCTCATAATTCAAGTAAACATTGCTCAAATAATCCATTCCGTGACGCATGTCTGGCTCTATTAAATAATGCGCCAACATGGTATCAAACAATGGTCCTTGAAGGGTTAAACCATATTGTTTTAAAATGCCTAAATCATACTTTATATTTTGGCCAATTTTACAAATGGTTTCGCTTTCAAATAAGGGTTTAAATAAATTCAATAAAGCTTTTGCTTCTTCATAATTTGCTGAAAATGGAATATAAAAAGCTTCCTTGGCTTGGTATGAAAACGAAAGGCCAACAATTTCCGCATCTAAGGTCTCTAACGAGGTAGTTTCGGTATCAAAACACACTTCTTTTTGTTGCAAAAGAGTTTGTAATAATGCTTCTTGTTTTTCTAAAGTATCAACTAAAATGTAGTGATGTTCCGTGTTTTCAATATTGTTTTTTGCTACATCATTATCGGTAATGGTAAAGTCTAATTCTAAGTTAGTTTCCGATGGAGTAGGAGCGGGGTTAAACAAATCGAATGAAGCAATAGCAGGAGTTTGTTTGATTTCATCACTTTTTTGATTAGCACCCGAAAACGTTGTTCCACCCACCGTAATTTGAGTTCCAAACACGCGAGCAGCCATTGTTTTAAACTCTAGTTTTAAAAACAATTCTTCGCAAGCATCTCTATTTGGCGGATCTAAAATTAGTGCATTTTCATCAAAATCTATTGGAACATTTAGGTCAATGGTGGCTAATCTTTTCGACAAAAATGCTTGTTCTTTAAAGTTTTCTACGTTCTCTTTTTGCTTGCCTTTAAGTTCATGCGTATGTTCATACAATCCTTCCATGCTGCCATATTTTTGAACCAAAACTTTTGCCGTTTTTTCACCAATTCCTGGTATTCCCGGAATATTATCTACCGAATCGCCCCACATGCCAAGTATGTCTATTACTTGTTTTACATCGGTAATTTCCCATCGGTTTAAAACCTCTGGAATGCCCATTATTTCAATGCCATTGCCCATTCGGGCAGGTTTATAAATAAAAATATTTTCGCTTACTAACTGACCAAAATCTTTATCTGGCGTCATCATATAAACTTTAAATCCAGCTTGCTCAGCTTTCTTTGCTAAAGTTCCAATTACATCATCTGCCTCAAAACCTGGTCTAATTAACAAGGGAATATTTAATGCTTCGGTAAGCTGCATGATGAAGGGCAAAGCACTTGAAATTCCTTCTGGCATTTCCTCTCTTTGCGCTTTATATTTTTCGTATTCTATATGTCTTGCTGTAGGTTCAGAAGTATCGAATGAAACCCCAATATGTGTAGGTTTTTCCTTTTTTAAAACATCTAAAAGTGTATTGGCATAGCCAAAAATAGCAGATGTGTTAAAGCCATAACTGGTTATTCGTGGGTTATTGCTAAAGGCAAAATATGCACGATAAACCAAAGCCATTCCATCGAGCAAAAAAAGTTTTTTTTCAGACATGGCGGCAAGATAGTAAAATAGTTAAATTTTGAATGTTGAATTTTGAATGATAAATTACAAAATATTATTAAAATTCTTTTTGATATTGAGCGAAGCGTTCAGTTTCCATTTTGATAAATATTTAGTGATTAAATATATTATATTTTCAAAAAGGGAATGCGTTTTATTC
>CAMCQX010000235.1 GCA_945876985.1 Chitinophaga pinensis | reverse complement strand
TAATGGGTAATAACTACCTTATTATGTTTATTGGTTGGGAAGGCGTTGGTCTTTGTAGTTACTTACTAATAGGATTTTGGTTTAAAAACCAAGCGTTTAACGATGCTGCTAAAAAAGCATTTATCATGAATCGCATTGGCGATTTAGGTTTCATCATCGGAATATTCATGATGTTGTTTTATTTCAATTCATTGAACTTTGATACTGTAAATATTGGCGCTTTAAAATTAGGAATGGGTAACATGAATATTATTTACATTACGCTTTTCTTATTTGTTGGAGCCATGGGAAAATCGGCTCAGTTACCTTTATATACTTGGCTTCCCGATGCCATGGCTGGTCCAACTCCAGTGTCGGCATTGATTCACGCTGCTACCATGGTAACAGCGGGTATTTACATGATTGCACGTTCTAATGTTTTGTTTTCATTAGCACCACATACCTTAGATGTTATTTTAATAGTTGGAACTGCTACTTCTTTATTTGCAGCGGTTATTGGTTTAAAACAAAATGATATCAAGAAAGTATTGGCCTATTCTACTGTTTCACAATTAGGATTAATGTTTGCAGCTTTAGGAATGGGCGCTTATGAAAGTGGCATGTTCCATGTAGTTACTCACGCATTTTTTAAAGCCTTGTTATTCTTAGGTGCAGGTTCAGTAATTCATGCCATGGGTGGCGAACAAGACATGCGTAACATGGGTGGTTTGGGTAAATACATAAAAATTACTTTTGCTACATTCTTAATAGGAACCGTTGCCATTTCAGGTATTCCTCCTTTTGCGGGTTTCTTTAGTAAAGACGAAATATTAGCTACGGCCTTTGAACATAATAAAGTTATTTGGGGATTACTTTCATTCAGTTCAATGTTAACTGCATTTTACATGTTTAGATTGGTTTATTTAACTTTCTCATCGTCATTCAGAGGAACAGATGAAGTAAAACACCATATTCACGAAAGTCCTACTACCATGACTTTGCCATTAATTATTTTAGCAGCATGCTCCATTATAGCTGGTTTTATTGGCTTGCCAACTATATTAAGTCATACACATTTATTCAAAAATTACTTAGCCAGTGTGTTTGCCCAATCTAAATTAATCATGCCTGCTGGTCACGAAATGAGTCATTCAATGGAATGGATTTTGGTGGGAACAGCAGTTACCTTAGCATTAGTAAGTATTGGATTTGCTTATCAAAAATATGTGATGCAAAAACATGTTCCCGCAGCCGATGAAAACGTAAAAGGAATTAGCAAAGTGGTAGCAAATAAGTTTTATGTTGACGAAATTTACAATACCGTTTTTGTTAAACCAATCATGCTATTGAGTGATTTGTTTTTAGTAGTGGTTGATAAATTAATTGTTGATTTATTAGTTCATGCCATTGCATTTATTACCAATCAAATTGGAAGGGCGTTGCGCTTATTACAAACCGGACATGTTGGTTTTTATATGTTTGCTATGGTTATTAGCATGATTATTTTATTAGCAGTTCAAATTTTTGTTGTCATTTAAATTATATACTCAAACTTAATGTTAACACTTATATTATTACTCATACCTTTAATAGCAAGTATTCTTGTTCTATTTTTAAAAGGTGAATCGGTAAAATGGTTTAGTTTTTTTGCTACCATTATTCAACTAATTTTTACATTTTATGTGTATTCAGTATTTCAAAATAAAGAAGCTGCCAAAAGTCTTTTAGCTATCAATATTGAATGGATTAGTTCTCCTAAAATAAACTTCAATATTGCCTTAGATGGAATGAGTTTATTAATGGTTTTCTTAAGCAATTTATTGATGCCGTTAATTGTGTTAGCTGGTTTTAACCGCACACAAGAACGTAGCCACATTTTTTATTCATTAGTACTCTTAATGCATTTTGCATTGATTGGCGTGTTTGTATCGTTCGATGGATTTTTATATTATATATTTTGGGAATTAGCATTAATCCCTATCTATTTTATCTCGTTAAATTGGGGTGGTGTAAATAGAAGTACAGTCACTTTAAAATTCTTCATTTATACTTTAGCAGGAAGTTTATTGATGTTATTTGGTTTCTTATTTCTTTATTGGAACACCAATTTGCATTCATTAAGCTGGTTCGATTTAACAGTAAACCATATTTGTTCGTGTAAACAAGGTTTTTTATTCTGGATGTTTTTTATTGCTTATGCAATCAAAATTCCTTTAATACCTTTTCATACTTGGCAACCCGATACCTATAGCACCGCTCCTACTCAAGGAACCATGTTACTTTCAGGTATTATGCTTAAAATGGGATTATACAGTTTGTTACGTTGGTTATTGCCAATTATTCCAAATGGTGTAGCTGAATACACACCAATTGCCATTGCATTGTGTGTTATAGGAGTTGTTTATGCTTCAGTTATTGCAATTATGCAAACCGACATAAAAAAGCTTTTTGCTTATTCATCTATTGCTCACGTTGGATTAATTGCCGCAGGTATTTTTGCATTAAACATACAAGGAATTCAAGGTGGATTGGTGCAAATGTTAGCACATGGAATCAATGTAGTTGGTGTGTTTTATTGTGCTGATATAATTATTAACAGAACAGGTAATTCAAACATTAATTCATTAGGTGGAATTAGGTTATTAGCTCCTCGTTTTGCTACGTACTTTATCATTATAGTGTTAGGTTCGGTAGCATTGCCGTTAACCAATAGTTTTATTGGTGAGTTTATGTTGTTATTTGGAATTTTTGAATACAATAGTTGGGCAGCAATCATGGCTGGTTTAACTATTATTCTTGGTGCAGTTTATATGTTACGCATGTATCAAAAAGTAATGCTTGGCGATTTAAACGAAAACGTAACCGTGTTTGAAGATTTAAAATGGAACGAGGAATTGGTTTTAGCAACCATTGCCATTTTGATATTTGTTTTTGGAATTTTCCCTAAACCTATATTAGAATTGGTAGAACCAATAGCTACCGAAATATTTAAAATTAGTTTTGTAAAATAAATTCATATTTATCCAATTATAAATGAATACTTTAATATATACAGCATGTTTAGGATTGTTTGGCTTACTAGCCGAAATATTTAACTTACGTAAATATTTAATTCCAATCATGGTATTAGGTTTGGCTGTTATTTTTAGCTTAAACTTACAAACTTGGAATCATCCGGAAACACACTTTAACGGAATGCTTACCGATAGCAATTTCTCCACTGCGTTTAGTGGTTTAGCCATTTTTATCATGTTAATTATTCTCATTCTTGCTGGCGATTTTTACACCAGTTCTGATGATGAAAAGCACATCAGCGATTACATGGCCATATTGGTATTTACACTTTGTGGTGCATTAATGATGTTTAGTTATGCAAACATGGCTATGTTGTTTTTAGGAATTGAAACTTTATCTATTTCATTATATGTAATGGCAGGCAGCCGCAGGTTTGAAGTAAAATCAAACGAAGCAGGTTTCAAATATTTTTTAATGGGTTCATTTGCAAGTGCCTTTTTATTATTTGGTATTGCATTAATTTTTGGTGTAACAGGCACTTTTAGTATTGACGGTATTGGTGTTTATATGCGTGCTCATGCCGACCAATTAGATCCTTTATTTATAGTTGGCATGTTGCTCATGATATTTGCCATGTTGTTCAAAGTATCGGCTGCTCCTTTCCATTTTTGGGCACCAGATGTGTATGAAGGCGCGCCAAGTTTAATTACTGCTTTAATGAGTACTTTGGTAAAAATTGCTGCATTTGCGGCATTTTATAAATTACTTTCAATTTGTTTTGTTTTTGCCTTGGGCAAAGCAGAAATTATATTAACAGTTTCATGTGCTGCCACTTTACTCATAGGAAATTTAGTAGCACTTACT
>CAMCQX010000234.1 GCA_945876985.1 Chitinophaga pinensis | reverse complement strand
TTTTTTGTACTTTGTTTGTTAAAAACACAATAAAAAGGCAAATTCAATTTAATTAAATGATATCTCAAATTCCTCCGCATCTTCAGGATCAACCTCAAGAATTGACAAATCAATTAATTCACTTTTGCTTTCTTCAATAAAATAGCAATCTGTTTCATATTGTTCACTATAAGATATGTGTAAATCGATATCAAATGTATCAAACTCATATTCACCTGCTGAACTATCCTCACTTTCACCTTCAGCCCAATTAATTATTTTAGATAATAGCTCAGATTTATAAATTTCATCTAAACATTCTATTTCCTTATCATTTTCATCAAATTGAGCAAGGTAAAAGGATTTAACATTCATTGTCTCTTTACTTTTCTTTCCATATGCTCCTGAAAATTGAAGGCTTAGGGTATATCTCTCAAATAATTCATCCTCTAAATAATACCTTATACTTGATTTGATAGCATCTTCTTCAAATGAATGATTGCTACTGTAAACTGAATTTACCATTTCAAGGATGCCATTGTTATTCACCAATTCAAAAGAGTAATCAGATATATGACTATAATCTTCTGCGTAAAAAAAATGGTCATAAAGAATATTGTGTAATTTATCCTCCACCTCACTTGGAATATCCTTGGAGCTATTCTTAAAATAAAAATCAAATGTTGGTGGGCAACCACTTTCAGTACTCATAGATACCGCTAGTTTTCCATACATTTCAGGATAAGTTAAATAAGTGATAAAACTAATATTGTCTTTAAATTTCATAGTTTTTTATTTTAGATATTTTTACAAATATAAATTTAAGCTTTGACAATTAAGGTCGAACTAATGTTAAATAAAAAATAATTCACTCAACCAAATTCATCACCAATAGCTTGTCCCCAAAAAACGCCTTTAATAATATTAATTTGTTTTTCTGTCACAGTTTTTAGATTACAAATTAGAATTATTAATCACAATATCTTCTTTTTTAATTCCAACATTTTCTAATAAAAAATATAAATTTTCATGAAACAGTAATTCATCGTGGATTTCAATGTTTGTTTCAAACACGAACTTTCCATTATCATTATTAATAATTGGATCAATAATATAATTGAAGCCATTTCCGTATGCTTTTGAAGCATATTCAATGCTTTTAGAAAGATGATTTATTTTAAAGTCAAAATCAACTTTACTTTCCACTTTTTCGTTGAAGTATATTTTAATATTAACTTTTTTTAATGGACTTGAATCCAACGGATATGGTTTTAAAACCGCTTGTTTATGTTCTTCCACTTCACTCAATGATTCACTAATAAAGACCTCAAAATCATTCGTCTCCCCAACATTTGCTATATTGTATTGAAAACAATATTGTATAATATTTTCATGTATTTGCAGTGATAAACAATAATAACAAAATTGATATTTCGTTCCTTTTTGGTGGTATTTAATATTTGAATCTATATCCATTAATTAATAATTTTATAGATAATTGCTATAAAAAAATTTAAGGCTAAAAAATATAATAGAAATTTGATATATAAATTATCTTTTGATAATTTATCATTAATTTCAATATTTAAAGTTCTAGATTCATTTTCTTTTTCTAAAAAAACGTTTAAAGAATCTATGGTTTTAAAATTCTTTTGATCAAATACTGTTTCATTTATAAAAATGGCATATTCATTTACATTGTCTTTTTTCAAAGCAAATAAATTGTCATCATTGAAATCTTTTTTGAACATAAATTCACCTTCAATGGTTTTAATTGATAAATAATCATTATCTATTAACTCCCAATTTCCTCTTTCAACATTACCATTTATAGAAATTATTAAATCATAATTTTTCTTGAAAAAATAAACCGTTTTTTGATTCTCAAATTCATCAAATAATACCCAACGCTTGTTAACAAGCATTGCAATATCATCAAGCCTTTCGCTATGTCTGGCTAGTCTTGGAATTATATCATTTAAATAGGTTTTCATAAGTCAAATTTATATTATTTTATTTTAACTATTTGTTCTTTTCAATTCCTCTTCTTCAATATAAATTTCAATAGAACCTAAGCAATAGTTAAAATGACGTACTAACTCTTTATCACGAGCTTCTTTCTCTGGAAATAAAACAAGAAAATAATCTACAATGAAAAATATAAATTCATCATACGCTTCTTGATTATTAAGTTCTTCGTTGAATGGAATAATCCCAGGATCTTTTAGTATTACTTTTTTTAAATAAGGATACATCATTGGAAAGTTACACCTCAGTAATTCTTCAGCTTTGTCAGGAAAATGAGCAAAATACCTTTCAAAATATTTAATGGTAAAATCTGTTAATTCCTTCAACGGATTACTTAAATTATCTGATTGAAATTGGTAGTTATTATTTACCAGTTCATTTATCACAACTTTTTTTTCAATGTGTTGATTACTTTCAACTGCATTTTCCTCTTCCGCAAAACTTTTCAATAAACCTCCTACTTCTTCTTTTTCAACTAAACTATTTATCAATTCTTCTTTGCTAGCGCCTCTTTCCTGAGCTATGATAGCTATTAACTTGTCGTATGCTAATAAGTTGTCACTTGCCATAAATAAAGGCGGCAGTTTATCTATAAATTCAACTGCTCTTGGCTTGTCTACATATTCCTTTCCTGTTCCCATATTGATATGAGTTACATTGCTTGCACCAGCAGCCCTGGTATGTTCTATAAACTCATCAATGATAGGTAAATTAGCTTTGCCATTTTTTAACAGTTTGGTATCTACAAAATAATCCTTGAAATCATTTCCATAAGTATTGTAAAACCTGAGAATGCAGGGCAATTCCGTTGCTGGAATTTCTAAGAATATTTTTAACCAAGTAAAATAATTTTTTTGGTCTAATTTTATAAACCAATTGGTAAATAAATTCTTTATTTCAATGGTTAAATAAGCAGGGTGTTTAGATTCAAAAATATTAAAATAAGCATCAAGAATGATAGAAGGGTTTTTATTGACCACTTCATAAGTAATGAATTGAATTTGTTTAAGAGCTAATTCATTTGATATCAAAGGTTCATTTTTCTTGATGTAATCATCAATTTCAGGATAAAATCCATCTGATAAATAAAATGCTTTATTGATGCCAAATTGGGTAATTTGTTGGGAAGGAATTAAATAATCAAATTGATTTGGAAACAAATAGGCTAATCTGTCTTTAGCATTGTAACCATATGAAGGTACTCCAATTTTCATAGGATAAATATTACTCCCCCAAAATTGATAATGCAAACCTGCATCAGGCTTTATTTCATTGATTGAGTTTCCCAATGGAGCATAAGTTAATTCTAATTCAATTACCAATTCTTTATCACAAGCAATGAATACGCTATTTCTTAAATCTACAAACCAACAATTTACTAAGTCTGATAAATCATTTCCATTTGTAATTTTTGCATTTTTTTCAAGAATTAAGTCTTTTGATTCTAGGTAATCCAATAGCTCCTGACCTCTTTGAGATAATTCATTATTATAAAAAATAACACGATAGCCTTTACGTTTCATGGCTTCCAAATGAAAAATTACCCAAAGTTCATAGTCTTCTTGCTCATATTTGCCAATTTGAGTTGGAGCTTCCATTTGGTTTTTATAACTTAAAGGTAAAGTTGATGCTAACACATCATTATTGGCAGGAATGAAAATGGTTTTATAAGTGTTTTTCATATGCCATATTTCATATTCATCATGTTCCGATTGATGATAAATAATATTTTCTAAGCCTTCGTTAAAAAGTGCTACGCTGTTCTTTTTCATTCAATATTTATGGGTTAAATGATTATTTGATGATTACACCAATTTCTATTTTTTTCTAATTAGCAATATGCATTTTTTGCATATT
>CAMCQX010000233.1 GCA_945876985.1 Chitinophaga pinensis | reverse complement strand
TATGTAAATGGTTCACCAACTTTTATAGATAATGGATCTATTAAGCAAAATAGTTTTGATGTAAATAATCCTTATACCAATTATAGCTCAGGACAAATATATAAAACCAATTACGGATTTGAACCGCGTGTTAATTTTACTTATTTATTGAACTCAAGCAGTTCAATCAAAACTTCATATAACAGAATGTTTCAATACATGCATTTAATTCAAAACGTAACTGCATCTATTGGTCAAGAATTCTGGACTCCTTCCGACAATTATATCAAACCACAAATGAGTGACCAAGTGGCTTTAGGTTATTTTAAAAATTTCAATGAAAACACCTTAGAATTTTCGGTAGAAGCTTATTACAAATGGATGAAAAATACCGTGGAATTACGTGATGGTGCCGATATTCAGTTCAATGAAGCAATAGAAGGTCAAATAGTAGCAGGCCAAGGAAGAGCTTATGGTTTAGAGTTTTTTTTAAGAAAACAAAAAGGAAAAACTACTGGATGGCTAAGTTATGCTTTATCTAAATCGGAACGACAAGCAGATAATATAAATAAAGGAGATTGGTATTCGTTTAGGTTTGATAGAACCAATTATATTACCATGGTAGTTTCGCAAGAAATAAGTAAAAGAGTAAGTGTAGGTGCTAGTTTTGTATATGCAACTGGCGAGGCATTTACAACTGCCACTAGCAGAACTACTTTTTTTAACGACAAATCACCAAGTGTGATTTATGGTGCTCGAAATGGTGCTCGTTTTCCTGATTACCATCGCTTAGATTTATCATTAACATTGAACCAGAAAAAGAAAGAAGCAAAACCACTTTGGTACTTTAAAAAACGTAATTTTGAAGGTAGTTGGGTGTTTTCATTATACAATGCTTATGGCAGAGCAAATGCTTATTTTTTAGAATATAACACCAATACTGAAAATGTGCCAATAGTTAATAAATGGTACTTATTTACATTTGTGCCAGCTGTAACTTATAACTTCAAATTCTAATGCATACAACGAATATGAAAAACATCAAAAATATTATAGCAGTTTTTGCATTTGTATTTACTATTGCATCCTGCAAAGAAGAAATAAAATTAGATTTCCCATCAAGTGAAAAAAAGCTAGTTGTAGAAGCAGAAATTTCAACTGAAATGGATAGTTCGTATGTTAAATTGACCATGTCGGCCGATTATTACTCAACCGATCCTTATACAAGTGTGAGCAGTGCTACCGTAAATGTAAATGGGATAAAATTTCCTTATGTTGGAAACGGGATTTATAGAGCGCCATCACCTTATGTGGGGATTACAGGAACTTTATATAATTTAACCATTAATAATAATGGGAGTGTTTATACCGCCAAATCGTTATTAGACCCCATGTTTAGAGTGGATTCTATTTTTCAGGTTTTCAAACCGGCTGAAGGCTTTTTTAAAGCTGGATATACAATTAACTACTTAGGTTTTGACGATAGACCAAAAATTAAATACACTTTTTTTAAATTAGGTAAATTTGACACCATTCTTCAACGTGATTCATTTGGCCAACAACGAATTTTATTCAATAGCGACCTTACTCCAGTTGGTGTACAATATGCTTTTGAATTGCCTTTTACCCGTTTACAAAAAGGAGAAGAATCAATTCTGCTTTTCCGTTCTATTGATAAAAATATGAATGATTTTATTGAAGCTTATAATACACAAACATCGGGAGCACCAGGTCCATTTAAAGTACCGCCAGCAAACTTACCTACCAATGTTGTAGGAGCAAATGTAATTGGTTATTTTACTTGCTACGATGTGGTGAGAAAAAGATATAAAGTGAAGTAGTTGATAGTTGTCAGTTGATAGTTGTCAGTTGTCAGTTGATAGACCATAGAAGATATTTAATAGTTGCCACGTCCTTTAGGGAATTGCCACGTCCTTTAGGGCGTGGATAGCAAAAAAAAGCTACTTTGAACAAATGTTCAAAGCAGCTTTTTTATTTTAAAATACTTCAAAATTCTTTATTTCTTATTCGAGATTCGTTATTTAAATAACCGTATGACGCCTTGCCAACGCAATCCTTTGCGCAATCGTCTGACGGTAATTTCTATCAACTGACAACTATCAACGGTCAACTAATTATCATAACCCAAATTAGGAGCCATCCATTTTTCAACGTAATCAATGCTTACATTTTTGCGTTTGGCATATTCTTCCACTTGGTCTTTTTGAATTTTACCAACTGCAAAATATTTACTAGCATCGTTTGCAAAATAAAACCCACTTACTGCCGATGCCGGATACATGGCAAAGTTTTCTGTCAATACAATTCCTGCATTTTCCTCTGCATGTAACACATCAAACAACTTGCGTTTTTCTGTATGATCAGGGCAAGCAGGATAACCTGGCGCGGGGCGAATGCTGTTGTATTTTTCACGGATAATTTCATCATCGGTCAGTTTCTCATTAGGCGCAAAACCCCAATGTTCTGTTCTTACCAATTCGTGCATTTTTTCAGCAAAAGCTTCTGCCAATCTATCAGCAATGGCTTTAATCATAATGCTGTTATAATCGTCAAGGTCTTTTTCATAAGCTTCTACCAATGGTTCAATTCCAATACCTGCAGTTACTGCAAACATGCCTAAATAATCTTGCTTACCACTTTCTTTTGGTGCCACAAAATCGGCTAAACATAAATAAGGTTGACCATCGGCTTTTTCACCTTGCTGTCTTAAAAAATTAAATTTTACTTCATTGCCTTCGAATTTCGTCCCGATGTATCGGGATTCTTTTTCGAATTTTACCATTACATCATCCCCTACAGCATTGGCTTCATAAAAACCAATGACTCCACGGGCCGTTAATAATTTTTCATTGATTACTTTATCCAACATTTTATTGGCATCAATAAATAATTTTTTTGATTCAACTCCTACTATTTCATCATCAAAAATAGCTGGATAACGACCCACTAATTCCCATGTTAAAAAGAAAGGCGTCCAGTCAATTCGTTGGCGTAATTCTTCTAGCGGAAAGTTATCAAATACTTTTGTTCCTAAAAACTTTGGTGCTACAATATTATCAAAACTCACCGGAATTTTGTTGGCTCTGGCTTTTGTTAAGTCAACCGAATTCTTGTCTTTTTTACGGTTTTTATAGTCAATTCTAAACTGTTCGTATTCGTCTTTAAATTTCTTTTCAGAAGCCTCACGTTGGTCAGGACTAATTAAACTTGCTGCTACTGGTACACTTTTACTTGCATCTAACACATGCACCACTGGGCCGCTATAAACTGGATCTATTTTAACAGCAGTATGCGCTCGGCTTGTAGTAGCTCCGCCAATTAACAAAGGAATTTTCATTCCTAAGCGTTCCATTTCTTTAGCCACATGTACCATTTCATCCAAACTTGGTGTAATCAATCCACTTAAACCAATCACATCCACGTTTTCCCTGATAGCTACTTCTAATATTTTTTCGGCAGGAACCATTACACCAATATCTATAATTTCATAGTTATTGCATGCCAATACCACACCCACTATATTTTTTCCAATATCATGCACATCACCTTTAACTGTAGCCATTAATATGCGGCCTTGGTTAGTGGTCATGTTACCAGTTTTACGTTTTTCTTCTTCCATATAAGGCAATAAAATGGCAACTGCTTTTTTCATTACACGTGCACTTTTAACCACCTGTGGCAAAAACATTTTTCCAACTCCAAATAAATCTCCAACTACATTCATACCTGCCATTAACGGACCTTCAATCACATGCAAAGGTCTATCATATTGTAACCTTGCTTCTTCTGTATCGGCTTCTACAAATTCTACTATTCCCTTTATCAACGCATGACTCAAACGTTCTTCTACAGTTCCTTTACGCCA
>CAMCQX010000232.1 GCA_945876985.1 Chitinophaga pinensis | reverse complement strand
AACCGACAAACCCATGGTGCCATTTGCTAATAAATATTTATAACGTTTATTAGATTCTTCAGCGGTTGAAAATCCAGCATACTGACGCATGGTCCATAATTTTCCTCGGTACATATCAGGCTGAACACCTCTTGTATATGGAAACTCGCCTGGAAATTCATTGGTTGTATTTGAATTATCAGGTTGGTAAAGGTTATTAATAACAATTCCGCTATCAGTTGTAAATTTATTTTCCGCCATTTTTTTTGTTTTAAAGCTGCGCAAATATATGCAAACTATGCTTGGTTTTAAATGATAAACCTTAGTGTAAGTTTTTAAAACAGCAATGAAAATTATTTTAATTGAATGCTAAATTAATTGACAGCAATTTTTTTAGTGAATATTGCCCCAAATTTGATTAATAAATTTCTGCTAAAAAATCTTAAGAAAAACGTTGAAAACTGATTTTCAAATCCTACAATAACAGAAGAATTTTTACCAATATTTTTAAGTGAACAATCAACTACTTCTTTTGCTGTCATGCCACCTAAATTAACTTTTGCTGTATCAGCAAATTCAGTTTGCGTAGGACCAGGACAAACAGCCAAAACATCAATACCTGCGTTTTTTAATTCATGCCAAATTCCTTCAGAAAACGACAATAAATAAGCTTTAGAAGCAGCATAATTCGACCAAAAAGGAAGTGGCAAAAATGCTGCAGTAGATGCAATATTTATAATGCCTCCTGAACCACTTGAAAGCATTCTGTTTCCAAAATAATGAGATAAAATAAGTGGTGCTTTGCAATTTACATCTAATAGTGAAAGTTGGTTTGCTAATTGATCATTTAAAAAACTTCCTGTAATGGCAAAACCAGCATTGTTAATTAATAATCCAATGTCCAAATGATTGGTTTGTTGTTTGATGGTTTCTAAAAAATCTGGCTTTGATAAATCTAGAGAAATAACTAGTGTTTCAATATTAAATTTAGCTATTAAGTCTGCTGAAAGTTGGTCCAATTTATCTTTCCTTCGTGCTACTAAAACTAAGTTAAATTTTAAAGCTGCTAATTGCATAGCAAACTCAGCTCCAATTCCTGAGGAAGCACCAGTAATTAAAGCCCATTTTCCGTATTTATTGATAAGTGATTGCATGTAATTTTAAGACGTTATTTTATAATAGCAAATTTTATTCAATTATACTTTTTTCCATAAGAATTTTTTAGGCATAAAACGATAAGTAATTTCAATGGTAAATATATTAGTAAAACAAAAACACAACTAGCAATAATTTTTTATATTTGTATTTTGTAAAATATTGTTTTATTTGCTCATCAAATTTATTGATTTATTTAGCATAAACAATTATTTGAAATAAATTTTAGGTTCGTACATAATTTGTTTTTCCATAATACAGGTCATTTTTTTTAAATATAGCAACAAATAAATTTGAAATATTAAAATATGGGTTCATCAGCACTAATACTATTATTACTTTGTGGAATTGCATTTGCAGGAGCGGGAATTTTACTCTCGTTAGCAGTAGCCAAAACCAAGAAAAACGCACAAAAAGGCGAAACTTATGAATGCGGAATTCCTACAACTGGAACATCTTGGATTCAATTTAACGTGGGCTATTATTTATTTGCATTGATATTTTTAGTATTTGATGTGGAGTTGGTTTTTATGTATCCTTGGGCCACGGTGGTGAAGGAAATTGGCATGCCAGCATTGTTTGAAATATTGGTATTTATGTTTATCTTATTTATGGGTTTATTATATGCTTGGAAAAAAGGAGCTTTGGAATGGAAATAAATAAAAGTATGGAAGGTCCAATGACATTCCCTGGACAAGTTCACGAAACCGCAGATGGTGGAATATTAGTCACAAAATTAGATGATGTAATTAATTGGGCTCGCTCCAATTCATTATGGCCATTGGTGTTTGGAACTAGCTGCTGCGCAATAGAAATGATGTCGACTGCTGGCGCAAAACATGATTGGTCAAGATTTGGATTTGAAGTAGCACGTGCTACTCCAAGGCAAGCCGATTTAATTATTGTAGCTGGAACAATTGTAATGAAAATGGCTCCGGTTTTAAAAAGATTATACGATCAAATGCCAGAGCCAAAATATGTAATTGCCATGGGTGCTTGTACTATTTCAGGTGGTCCATTTTTTTATAATACTTATTCAGTAGTTAAAGGTGTAGATCACGTAATTCCAGTAGATGTTTATATTCCTGGTTGCCCGCCTCGCCCAGAAGCCTTGTTACATTCGATGATAACATTACAAGAAAAAATTAAAAACGAACAATATTTTAACAAGAAAATAGAGGACGTTAGATGAACACAGAAGAACTAAAAAGCAGCATTAGCATCATTTTGCCATCGGCAATATATGATGAAACAGGGGAATTTTTAAATGTAAATATTGCTTCGGAAGAGTTATATCCGTTAATAAACGAACTGCGTTCAAATAGCGAATTTGATTTTGATTATTTGTTTTGTTTAACCTGCATTGATTGGAAAGACCATTTAATGATGGTTTACCATTTACTATCAAAAACACATCAACACACCATTGTTTTAAAAGCTAAAATTAGCAATAGAGAAAACGCTGAAATAGAAACCGTGTGTAATATTTGGCGAACTGCCGAATTATTAGAACGCGAAGTTTTTGATTTATTTGGTGTAAAATTTATCAATCATCCCGATTTACGTAGGTTATTTTTAAGTGATGACTGGAACGGTTATCCTTTAAGAAAAGATTACGTTGACGAAAATATGATATCATTATGAGAGGCCTGATAGAAGACGATTATGTAACAGAAGAAGGTGAGTTTGTAATAAACATCGGTCCTCAGCATCCATCTACTCATGGGGTGCTACATTTAAAAGTTTGGTTAGATGGCGAAACTGTTAAAAAAGTTCAACCACATTTAGGTTTTATTCATCGCTCTATTGAAAAAATGAGCGAAAGTCTTTCTTATAGAAATTTTATTTTTGCTACCAGCCGCATGGATTATTTGGCGGCACATATTAACAACGAAGCATGCGCTTTAACAGTGGAAAAAGGTTTGCAACTAGAAGTTCCTGATAGAGCAAAATATATTCGTACCATTTTAGCAGAATTAACCAGATTACAATCGCATTTATTGTGGTGGGGTTGCACTGGGCTTGACTTAGGAGCGGTTACTCCTTTCTTTTATGCATTCAGAGAACGTGAATTTATTATGGAAATTATGGAGGAAACTTGTGGTGCAAGATTAACCCAAAACTTTATGGTTCCGGGCGGTGTCATGTACGATATTCATCCAAATTTTCAGAAAAGAACGAAGGAAGTTTTAACTCAAATAAAAAGTAAATTCCAAGAATATGATAATATTATGACTGGCAATGTAATATTTGAAAATAGAACAAAAGGAGTTGGATTTCTTTCAAAAGAAGATGCCATTTCTTATGGTGTAACTGGCCCAACTGCAAGAGCTTCGGGCGTTAGTTGCGATATAAGAAAACTAATTCCTTATTCAGCATACGATCAAGTTCAGTTTGATGAAATATTAGGAACTGGTGGCGATTGCTATGCAAGGTATATGATTAGAATGCACGAAATGAAACAGTCAGTTTTTATTATTGAACAATTAATCGACAATATTCCTGAAGGTGAATTTCAAGCAAAAACAAAAAATGTTATCAAACTTCCTAAAGGTGAATTTTACCAAAGAGTAGAAACTCCAAGAGGCGAATTAGGAGTTTTTATAGTAAGTGATGGCGCTGCAAGTCCATACAGAATTAAGTATCGTTCACCAGGTTTTTCAAATCTTTCTGCATTGCCATTAATGGCAAAAGGAGGAAAAATTGGAGATTTAGTTGCGATTATGTCAACCATTGATTTAGTAAT
>CAMCQX010000231.1 GCA_945876985.1 Chitinophaga pinensis | reverse complement strand
CCACCAAATCCACAACATTCATCTTGGCTATTTATTTCTACTAGTTCTAATCCCTCAACTTGTTCTAAAAGTTTGCGTGGTTGAACTTTTACATTACATCCATTTAAGCCTGTGCAAGTATCCATAAAAATGGCTTTTCCGTTGAATTTAGCACCTAAGTTTTCAATGTTTAATACATCAACCAAAAATTCACTTAACTCAAAAGTACGTTTTTGTAATTGTCTAAATTTATTGTGATAAGAAGAATTTTGAAACAATAAATCATAGGAATTTCTGATCATTCCGGTACAGGCAGTTCCACCACAAACCAAGTTTCTATCAGGTGTAATTTCATTCAATAGTTTTTCACTTACTTGTCTGGCTTCATCCCATTGGCCTGCGTTAAATGCCGATAAACCACAACAAGTTTGCTCAATATTATAATTAACCTGACAGCCTGCTTTTTCAAGCACTTTCACCATATTAAATCCTGTTTGTGGATTAAATTGATCAATAAAACAAGGAATAAATAAATCTACTTTCATTTAAAATATATTTTTATAGTGTTGCCTTTTCTGCTGAATAACTTTTAAAGTTTTTAATTTGAACAATAAATATTAAACCTATTAAGAAATAAATGGCTAAAGCAACCACAGAAAGACGCATACTATGAGTCATTCCATTTATTAAACCATAGCTAAATGTTCCTAATACAATGGCAAATTTTTCACAAACATCGTAAAAACTAAAGAATGATGCAGTATCTTTTGTATTTTCTGGAATTAATTTTGCGTAAGTGCTTCTAAACATGGATTGAATTCCGCCCATTACTATTCCAACCAAGGCACCTAAACCCATAAAGTGAATGATTACTTTTTTTATTTCCATGCCACCAATATTATAAAATTCAGGAGTATCTCTGATTGAATAAGCTAAAAAACAAATAACAATCCAAACAGAAATGGTAATAATTAAAGTATAAATATTACCAATGGCAGCCGAAATTCTTGAAAAAGCCCAAGCACCTATAATGGCTATTAATTGAATCACCAAAATGGTTCCAATTAAAACTGCAGTTCCCAAATGCAACTCTTCTTCACCAAATAAACTGGCTACATACATGACTGTTTGAACACCCATACTTACAAAGAAAAAACCCAACAAATATTTTAACATAGTAGGTTGCTGTTTTACTTGTGACAACACTTTTTTCAATTCATCAAAACCTTTAATTAATAAATTTCCTTCATATGTTTTTTCTGAATGAATTTCAGGTACATTTTTAAACATGATTTGAGCAAAACCTGCCCACCAAATTCCAACTGACACAAACGATAAACGAGTAGCAATTCCAGTATAAAATCCTTTGGCTTCTTCGCTTGCAAGTTGGTTGGTTAACGAAGGATTGGCAGCCATTAACTCCGTTATTTTTGCTTGCACAGGGAAAAATAATTCAGGAATCATGATGGTCATTAAATTAATAATTAATAAAATAACACTTCCAATATATCCCATTGAAAAACCTTTAGCACTTACTTTATCAAGCATATCTTCACTAGCTATTTCAGGTAAAAAAGCATTATAAAAAACTAAACTACCTGCAAAACCAACTAAACTTAACATGAACAAAACAACACCCAATCCAATGGTATCAGCGGTAAAAAAATACATGCCAATGCAACTTGCAGCACCCATGTAACAAAACACTTTTAAAAAGAATTTTTTATTGTGTTTAAAATCTGCAATTCCTGACAAAAAAGGACTTAAAAAAGCTACAATTAAAAAACCTGCAGAAACTACAAATGAATACAATTCTGCTCCTACTACTTTCATTCCCCAAAAATTTAAATAGTAAATTCCGTCTTGTAAACCTCCTTGTGCTACAGAAGCGGTTTTACACATTTTATTAAAATAAATAGGGAAAATAGCAGTGGCAATCGTCAATGAAAACACAGAATTAGCCCAATCGTACATGGCCCATGAATTGATTACTTTTTTATTATTTAGTTCAAATTTTTCCATGATTTTCAAATTGTTATAGCCGCAATATATTTTTTTTTAAACCATTTTATAAATAAATATGCTATAATAATGTTCATTAATTTTTAAAAAAATTTATGTTGAAATTGCATCAACAATAAAATTCATGTGTAATTGTAAAAAAATTCAATAAAAATGTACATGATTTAATCAAAAGTATTATTGTTGCACGCAATTTATATTAAACAATAAATGAGTGCTGAAAACATGTACGAAAACATATTAACTGAACTAAAAAACAATATTTTTTACATTACAATTAACCGTGAAGTAAAATTAAACGCTTTAAATATTCAAACACTTTCTGAAATTAAAAATGCTATTTTAAGCATCTATGATAATTCGGAAGTAAGAGGAGTAATATTAACAGGAAGTGGTAAAAAAGCATTTGCTGCTGGTGCCGACATTGCTGAATTTGCTGAGTTTAACGTAGAACAAGGAACAAAATTAAGCGCAGATGGACACATTGTTTTGCGTGCCATTGAAAACTGTCCTAAGCCTGTAATTGCTGCGGTAAATGGTTTTGCTCTTGGTGGTGGAAATGAACTAGCCATGAGTTGCCACATGCGTGTAGCTGCTGAAAATGCTAAATTTGGACAACCAGAAGTTAACTTAGGACTTACTCCTGGATATGCAGGAACACAACGTTTGCCCCAATTAATTGGCCGCGGAAAAGCATTTGAATATTTAATGACAGCCGATATCATAGACGCGCAAACTGCTTTAAGTTTAGGTTTGGTAAACCATGTGGTTCCTGCTGAAAATTTAATAGAAAAATGCGAAGAAATTTTAAATAAAATAAAAACTAAATCGCCTTTAGCCATTGCCAGTGTTATTCGTTGCGTAAATGCACATTACGAAAAACGTGCTGACGGAAATGAATTAGAAGTCAATGAATTTGGTAACTTTTTTGGTAGCGAAGATTTCATAGAAGGCACCAAAGCTTTTATGGAACGTAGGCCTGCAAATTTTAAAGGAAACTAAAATTATATTCAACAAAAAAGCCACTTTAAATTGGCTTTTTTTATTATCTAACTATTCCAATACCACTCTTCAGTTTTTATTTCCGATTCTCTTTGGTACCAATAATCTTTGGTTACTACTTGTCCTGATTCAATTTTTAGTTCGCGGTTAAACACTGCGTTGACGGGGCTAAACGACACATCAGTTACGCCAACAGTAAAAGTGGTTGGGGCAATTGGTTCATCAATTTCGGGTATAATTTCGCCTTCCACAACGGCTGGTTTTGGTGCGGCTTTTGGTGGCGGACTTGGAACTACTACCACCGTAAATTTATTTAATTCCAATAATTGTTTTAAAAAATCAACACGGGCTTGCGAGCAGTTTTTTTCTACGATGGCACATTTTATTTCGCCAAGATCTTCAAAAGTATGTGTTGCATTTAATGCCATGTTTGTTGTGTGTTATTGTAAATTATTTACTTATTTTTTTGCCACAGATTCACTGATTTTTTCTTCTAAATTTATTTGAAATTTTTAGTTCAATCTTTGGCTGCTTTTTTCACTTAATTTTTTTTGCCACAGATTCATAGTTTATTTTTTAAAATTGCTAATATAATCTGTGAATCTGTGGCTATTTTATTGTATTAACGAATTTATATAATCATATAATACGCTTGCAAATCCAGTGAATATAATGCCTGCCATACAAATGTATAATGCTATTTTTGAATATAAATTACTTTCAATTTTTTTAATGGGTATTTCGTTTTCATCTACAAAAATGGCTTTTACCACACGTAAATAATAATACAGTGAAACTACCATATTTAAAACCGCAATGATAATTAACACATAATTTCCTTTACTAGCTCCGGCAGTTACCAAAAACATTTTTCCAAAGAAACCTGCTGTTGGTGGAATTCCAGCCAATGAAAATAAAGCAATGGTAATTATCCAACTCAA
>CAMCQX010000230.1 GCA_945876985.1 Chitinophaga pinensis | reverse complement strand
CTCAGACTACAGATAGTTATGTAGGAAATGTTAATTTATAACTGTGGGCTAAACTTAAAAACGTGCCCCCAAAGTAATTTAAAACAAAAAACCCTCATAAACTATTCGTTTACAAGGGTTTAATATTCCATTAGTGTGGTGTAGGAGGGTATCGTATGTTATTAATCATAGTTTACTGAATCATACGTGAAACCCACAATAAACAAAGGTGTTGGCAAAATTGATAATAAAGAGAAATAAAGCAAAAGTAAGCTAAACAAAAAAAAACCGACAACCAAACCGACACAAATAAAATTTTTAGTTATCATTGCATAATTCATTTTTCAATTATGGCAAAATTCAATTTCAATTTACGATACCCGAACGCTGACTGCGAAACACCTCTTAATTTAGTAATTAGAAACAACAACGAGAAAACAGTTTTTCTGACTGACTTGTCTATACACCCCAAAAACTGGAACGCTAAAACTCAAACAGCACGAGAAACAAAAACTTTTAGAGATGCTGTAAACTTCAATACAGAACTAGAAAATATTAGGAATAATTACAAAAGTGCTTTTTTAGAATTTAAAGTAATTCATAAAAGACAACCCTCACTAATTGAGTTTAGAGAGTACTTTATTAAAGATGCTGAAAATATTACTCAAATTGAAACACCAAAAGAAACCCTCTTTACATTCATTGAAAAGGTTATTGAGCAAAGTAAAACCCGAACCAATAGAAGGACTGGAAAAACATTTTCAGTTAATACAATCAAAGTATTCAATCAATGTAATAGATTATTGACCGAGTTTAATAAAAAGAAATATTCAATAGATTTTGAAAATATTGACCTAGATTTTTTTCACGATTTTAAGGCGTTTATGGTAAAAAAAGAATACAGTCAAAACACCATTGCAAAACATTTTATAACTTTAAAATCATTTTTAAACGAGGCAACCGAACAAGGTGTAAATAAAAATTTAGCCTATAAGAGTAAACGATTTAGTGCGCCACAAGTTGAAGTAGAATCAATATTTTTAAATGATTTAGAGTTAACCGCACTTTATAACGTGGACCTTACCAAAAATTTAAAACTTGACCGTGTACGAGATTTGTTTTTAACTGGTTGTTATACTGGTTTAAGGTTTTCGGATTTTAGCCAAATTACACCCAAAAGTATAAAAGGTCCAAACATTGAGATTACAACCCAAAAAACAAATGAAACTGTAATTATACCAATACACCCACGTTTGAAAACTATAATGGCTAAATATAAGGGAAAATACGCTAATAGTTTACCCCCTTCAATTAGCAATCAAAATATGAATGGTTATTTAAAAGACGTTTGCAAAGAGGTAGAATGTTTGAAAGTGGATATAAACAAAACTAGCAAAAAGGGGAACCTAACAATTAACGAAACTGTAAAAAAACACGATTTAGTTACTACACACACCGCCCGAAGGAGTTTTGCAACCAACCTATATTTACAAGGGTTCCCCTCAATAAATATAATGAAACTAACAGGACACCGAACCGAAAAAAGTTTTTTGAAATACATAAAAATTACACCAAAAGACAATGCCGATAAATTACTTATTCATTGGAAAAAAATAAACACTAAACTAAAAATTAGCTAACTATGGAAACTACACATTTAGAAACACTATTGAGTTTACTTTTAAAACATACAGATAAGCTTGAAAATATTGAATACGAAATACAAAATATAGATTTTAATTATAATAAATATATTGAGCCTTGTATAAAAGAATTTAAGAAAAACCTTATAAACAAAGATAACAAAGAAGGCAAAATTGAAATAGTGAAATATTATATTTTCGAAATAGAACCATACACTCAAAAGGTTTGGTTTTCTTTGAATCTAAATGAAATTAAAGATGAGCAAATTTTTAAAAGAAGGTCCTATAATAATAGTGTTAGTGTTTTACTTATGCCTTTAATTAATGAACTAGATTTTACTTGCAACACATTTGACATTGATTTTAAAGAGCAAGTTTATAGCTGTAAAACTAATTTTACTCAATTTGATAATTTAGGAACCAAACCATTTAGAACAAAAATATTTGAAGATAGTAGTAAAAATGTGAGTTTGCCTGAATACGTGAGCAAAACAAAAAAAACACCTCCCGAACCGATAGAACCCGAAATATTAGATAATTATGGATTTTCAGTAAAACAAAGATTTTATTTACTTGTAAAAACTGGTTTACTAGAAACAGAGATGTTTAAAGGAAGTGAAATTTCACAAGGTGCAAAACATAAACTTTTAGCTAAAATTTTAAGCTGTGATGTAAGGACCGCAAAAGGAATGTTCAATAATGAAATAAGCTATCAAATGAGTATTGACAATCAAACCGAAATAGAAAAACTATATAATAAAATAACAAAAAATAAGGACTTATAAAAAAGAGGGTTACACCCCTAGTAACACCCCTATTCTCTTTGCCTCGTTATCTAAACAAATAACACAAACGAGATGCAAAACAGTATCATTTTAGAACAAATCAATTTAGAGCAATTAGAAGCATTAATTTCTATTGCAGTAAACAAAGGTATTGCGCTACAAGTTAGCCAACCCACCGACACCGCAACCACCCAAAACGAACTATTAACTCGTAAGGAAGTATGCGAGATTTTACACATTACTTTACCAACCTTACATAGTTGGTCAAAAGAAAATTTAATTACTAGTTATCGGATTAATACTAGGGTTCGTTATAAACGTGCCGAAGTAATGGAAACACTACAAAAAGTTTCACAAGTAAAATATAGGAGGGCAATTTAATGAAAAATATACCCTCCTTAATTACTGAAACACATAGCGAAGATATTAAAAATAAACTACAATTTGACACGAATATTTTCACCCCAAATGATTTTATTGAAGATGCCGAAAAGCTAGAAAAAGGACTTAATGAAGTTGTATTTTCAAAAAATTTACAAATCGTACTTGCAACACATTTAAAATTAAAGGACATAAAAAGTAATGAAATTATATTTTCAGCACCAATTTTAAAACAAGGCGAAAATGCTGTAATATTTCCACATACTATTAATGTTATTCAGGGACAAGCTGGAGTTCATAAAAGCCGATTAGCTGAAAATATTTGTTCAGCTTTTTTGAAATTACATAAAAGTAATAATGAATTGCTAGGTTTTAAAAGAACAAGTTTTGACACTAAACATACTGTTGTCTATATTGACACTGAAAGGAATTTAGCCGAACAATTGCCCTTTGCTTTACAGAACATTCAAAAAATGGCAGGTTACGAAAAAGCTGAACACCCTCTTAACTATGAATATGCAAGTTTATTGCAAATTGACCGTAAGCAAAGATTTTCAGCGTTAAACGAATACCTTGACCATATAAGGAAAAGCACAGATACACCTTTGTTTATTGTTTTAGATGTTTCAACTGATTGTATTGAAGATTTCAACAAAACAGATAAAAGTATGGAGTTAATAGACTTAATGAACATTGCAATAAATGAACATAATGTTACTTTTTTATGCCTTATACACGAAAACCCAAAAAGCGACAAGGCAAGAGGTCATTTTGGAACCGAGTTAATGAATAAAGCTAGTACAGTAATGCAAGTTGGTTTTGAAAAAGATGCAAGTCAAAGTGATACTGATATTATAAGAGTAAAATATTTGAAATGTAGAAGTACCGCAAGACATACTCCATTTTACATCAAATACAGTGAAGATGCCAAAGGATTAGTTTTAGCTGATGCAAGTGAAGTTTCAGAAATAGTAAATAAAAGGAAACATAAAGCTAGTAATGAAGATATGATTGAATTTATTGAAATGTATTTAGGTGAAGGAACAGAAATGAAAAGAATTGATTTGCTAGATAATTTATGTAAAGAGTTTAGCGCAAGTCAAAAAACTATTGAAAACAGACTTTCAGAAATTATGAAGACTGAACCCCAATTTATTAATGAAAAAG
>CAMCQX010000229.1 GCA_945876985.1 Chitinophaga pinensis | reverse complement strand
ACATTGATGGAAAATTATTTTCGGAAATAGGAAATGGTTTATTGGTTTTATTAGGAATTGAAGATGCTGATTCCGATGAAGACCTCAATTGGTTAGCACAAAAAATGGTGAATCTTCGTGTGTTTAACGATGAAAATGATGTAATGAATATTTCACTCATTGATGCCAATTTCGATATTTTATTAGTGAGTCAATTTACCCTTTTTGCATCTACTAAAAAAGGAAACCGACCTTCATATATCAAAGCAAGCAAACAAGAATTTGCGATTCCATTGTACGAAAAAATGATTGCGAAATTAGATGAACTAATAGGCAAAAAAATAGCCACAGGATCATTTGGTGCCGATATGCAAATCAGCTTAACCAATAATGGTCCTGTGACAATTATGATTGATAGTAAGATGAAGGAGTAGTTGATAGACCATAGACGATTGTCCATGGTCTATGGTCCATCGTCTATCGTCTATTAGCTATTAACTAACTGCAACAAACTTTCGAACATAATGCGTCCGTCAGTGTTGTAAATATCAGCATCTACAGCACGTTCAGGGTGAGGCATCATACCAAATACATTGCGGTTTTTGTTACAAATTCCTGCAATATTATCCAATGCTCCATTCGGGTTTATTTCAACTGAAACATTTCCGTTTTCATCACAATACCTAAATAAAATTTGATCGTTTGCTTTCAAATCTTTTAGTAATTCATCATTGCAATAAAATCTTCCTTCACCATGTGCAATAGGAATTTTTAAAGCTTTTCCTACCTCATTTAAACTAGTAATTTTACTGTTATTGGTTTCGGTTTTTATAAATACATTTTTGCAATTAAACTTTTGATGGTCATTGTGCAATAATGCGCCAGGCAATAAACCGCTTTCGCAAAGAATTTGAAAACCATTACAAACTCCCCAAACTAATCCGCCTTTATTAGCAAATTCAATTACACTTTGCATAATTGGCGAAAAGCGAGCAATAGCACCGCTGCGCAAATAATCGCCATAGCTAAAACCACCTGGTAAAAATACCAAATCTACATTTTGTAAATCAGTATCTTTATGCCAAAGTTCTACTACTTCTTGGCCAAACATATTTTGAAATGCCCAAACTGCGTCTTTATCGCAATTACTTCCTGGAAAAATTAATACACCTATTTTCATATTTTTTGCTACTGGCTGCTGGCTCCTAGCCTCTGACCGTTTGTTACGTATTTATTAATTGTCGTCATTGCGAGGTACGAAGCAATCTTACAATGAGATTGCCGCTCACGCCTTGGCGTGATCGCAATGACGTTCACGCTTTATTTTTTTGTCCAAGGTTGGTGTCCTCACCAACCTTTTAAAATGCTTTCCAACCTTGCGCTTTTAACGCATGTTTTTGTCCGCCTTTACTAATCATGTGCAAGCCTTCTTCTGCTTTAGTAACATGACCAATTACTGTAAAATCAGGATGGTTTTCTAATTTATTATAATCACTTTGTTTAATGGTAAATAACAATTCATAATCTTCGCCACCGCTTAAAGCTGTTAAAGTTGGATCTAAATCTAACTCGCGCGCCATGTTATAAGTAGTTGCATCAATCGGAATTTTGTCTTCGTAAATAGTAACACCAACCTTTGATTGCTCTGCAATATGAAACAATTCCGAAGCCAATCCATCACTTATATCAATCATAGACGTTGGTTTGATATCCATTGCTTTAAAAAACTCAATGATATCTTTTCTGGCTTCTGGCTTTAACTGACGTTCTAAAATATAATCATGTCCTGCCAAGTCTGGTTGCATTTGCGGATTATCAATAAACACACGTTTTTCACGCTCTAACAATTGATAGCCAGCATACGCACCACCCAAATCGCCACTCACACAAATTAAATCAAATTCTTGTGCGCCATTTCTATAAACTACCTCATTTTCGTTTGCTTCTCCAATAGCGGTAATACTTATAATTAAACCTTGTTTACTAGCGGTTGTATCGCCACCAACTAAGTCAATTTTATATTTTTCGCAGGCTAAATTGATGCCTTCATATATTTCGGCAATGGCTTCCACACTGAATTTACTGCTCATTCCAACCGAAACAGTAATTTGTTTTGGTGTGCCGTTCATGGCATAAATATCACTTGCGTTTACGCTTACTGCTTTGTAACCCAAATGTTTTAAAGGGAAATAACTCAAATCAAAATGAATACCTTCCAACAATAAATCGGTAGAAACTAATGTAATATTACCTGCTGTTGGATTTATAACTGCCGCATCATCTCCAACACCTTTAATGGTATTATTCTTTAATTCAATGTTTTGAGTTAGTTGTTTGATTAAGCCAAACTCGCCAATTTCTTCTAATTTTGTGGTTTCAGGTTCATTGAACATGGGCGCAAATTACAAAAAAAATAGAGAAGAGATGAAGTGTATTTTTTATTTTTTTGTATTGTTGAAAACAAATAAAACTCAATGCTTAATTTGGTGTTATAAAAACTAGTATGAAATTAATAATAATTGGTTCGGGAATAGCAGGATTAGCCAGTGCGGTTCGATTGCAAGCCATGGGTTTTGATGTTACCGTTTTAGAAGCCAATGAATATTATGGTGGAAAACTAACTGAATTTACACAAAATGGTTTTAGGTTCGATGCAGGCCCATCTTTATTTACATTGCCTCAATTGGTTTTGGAATTATTTGATATTGCAAAGCAAAACAAGGACAAGTTTGAATTCCAACAATTAGAAAAATCATGTAATTATTTTTATGAAGATGGAATCCGATTTACCTCATTTCATAACCCCCAAAAAATGGCTACTGAGTTAAAAGAAAAACTTGGAATGACTGATGTAAAGCCATTTTTTAATTATTTGCAAACAGCTGAATTTAGGTATAAAACCACCGTGCCTATTTTTATTGAAAGTAGTTTACATAAAATAAAAAACTTTTTGAATTTAGCTACGCTCAAAGGAATTTTAAATATTTCAAAACTCAATTTGTTCAATAGCATGAACCATGAAAATGAGCAAATTTTTACCGATAAAAGATTGGTTCAATATTTTAACCGATTTGCTACTTATAATGGCAGCAATCCATACCAATCGCCAGCATTGCTGAATATGATTCCGCATTTGGAAAGTAATATTGGTACTTTTTTTCCTAAAAATGGCATGCATCAAATTAGCGAAAGTATTTACCAATTGGCAGTTGATTTAGGGGTAAATTTTGAGTTTAATAAAAAGGTTTCTGAAATAGTTTTGGATGAAAATAATAAACAAATTAAAGGTGTAAAAGTAGGAGAGATGCTTTATAAAGCTGATTTGGTAGTTTCAAACATGGATATTTACCCTACCTATAAAAAATTATTGCCTAACATACCTCATCCTGAAAATATTTTAAATCAAGAAAAGTCATCATCGGCATTGATTTTTTATTGGGGAATAAATAAAAAATTTACAGAATTAGATTTGCATAATATTTTTTTTACTGAAAATTATGAAGTGGAATTTAAGCATATTTTTCAGCAAAAAGCCATTTGTATTGACCCAACAATTTATGTAAATATTACATCAAAATATAAAAAAGACGATGCTCCAGAAGGCTGTGAAAATTGGTTTGTTATGATAAATACACCCAATAACCAAGGGCAAAATTGGGATGAATTAATTATTGAATCTCGAAAAAATATCATTGATAAATTAACTAGGATTTTGAAGATTAATATTTCTGAATTGATAATCAGTGAATCCATTTTAGATCCAAGAAGTATTGAATCTAAAACTAGCAGTCATTTGGGAGCCTTATATGGAAATGCAAGTAATAATAGGTATGCGGCATTTTTAAGACATAAAAATTTTAGTTCTAACATAAAAGGTTTGTACTTTTGTGGCGGCTCAGTTCATCCTGGTGGAGGAATTCCATTGTGTTTGAATTCGGCTAAAATTGTTGGGAATTTGATTAAGGAGGATTATGGAAAGTAA
>CAMCQX010000228.1 GCA_945876985.1 Chitinophaga pinensis | reverse complement strand
TGATTTGTTGATTTGTTGATTTAGCTTTACTCTTTAACTGAGTATTAGGTACTTCAAACTCAGAACTAAATAATGCCCATAAATCATCAGGATTATAAATCAATTCCTTTTTATTATTCACCGTTGCAATGGCTGGTAAACCTATTCCTTCTTTTACGTCAGTTATTTTTTGAATGAATTGCGTTTTGGTTTTTTCATCCAAATTAATCCAATCTTTTGGTGTAATATTTTGTATAAAAAACGATTTGATCACTGCGTTTTCAAAGTCAACAAAATTATCGTTATTGATTACCGAAACGCCAACAGAACTACCTTGATTAGCGGGTTTTACTACAAAAGGAAAACCAACTTGTTTCTTTACATTTTGGTAAATATTTTTTAAATCATGGAGTTCCGATTTTTGGAAAGATAAATATTTTGGAACATTCATTCCAGCACTTTGCATCAATTGTTTTTGCAAGCGCTTATTCATACCTAAAGAACTTGGCATTATTCCAGAACCACTGTAAGGAATGTCCATAAATTCTAACAAACCTTGTATGGTTCCATCTTCGCCATTGGCGCCATGTAGCGCTAAAAATGCAAAATCAATTAACCCTTTTAAGTCTTCGGCTTTTAAAGTTTTGCCTAGCTTTTTTATCAACGATTTACCATTGTCAGCATGAGCCGATGCTAAGTTTTCGGCATAAACTTGTACTTCAGTTTTTTGGTTTTTTAAAGCTGAAACAGGCGGATAAAAATCACGAATAGAACCTTTATAAATGAAGTGCCAATCGAGCAAAATAAAATTATTAAAGCTATCGACAAAAATGGGAATGGCTTCAAAAAGTGTTTTATCTAAATTATCGTAAACTGTACGTCCACCAGCAAACGAAACCTCACGTTCACGGCTATTTCCACCAAAAAAAATTCCTATTTTCATATAATAATAATTGATTCCCGATTGGTTGGGATAAACAATTTTCAAACGTAAAATAAAATAAATGGATTGACTAATGTTTTTATTTAAATCATGTTGATAAGATTGGGTGGAAAGTTGACGGGTTGATTGGTTGATTGGTATAAAGGTTGATAAGTTGCGAAGTGAGAAGCTTGGAGAAATTGCTGCCGTTGTTGGTGTTTTAGCGCAGCGACACCAACAACATGTCATACTAAAACTCTTCTTAAATTAAAGCTAATCATTCATATACCAATAACCGTCTGACGCTTGCAACACACAACCATAAAATGCATCTGACGGTTTTCTTAAAATTTAACTTTATTAAAACAAGATAATTACTAAATTGCAGAGCAAACAAACTGTTAAAGATTTATCAAGCCATAGGCATGAAATACATACTCGCTATTTTATTTTTTATACCAAATATAATTGCTGCGCAAAATGCAAATCAATATGCTGATGCGCTTACAGCGAAGTATGAGCAAGATTTGATAAAAGCAACACAAATGTTAAAACCACCATTTTTAACTACAAAAAAAATAGAAGAAAATGGACGATTAATTGAATTCGATGGCTTTGGCGACAATGGTTTTCCTGAATTTAAAACTACTTGTTCTAATATTGGTTTGGCAGCTACAGTTAATACCAATCAGGTTTGGCCAAGTGGAGTTTTGGGTTTAAGTTTAACCGGAAATGGTTCTACTAAATTAGGCATTTGGGACAGTGGTAAAATTAGATTAACTCATCAAGAGTTTTTAGGAAGGGTAACAAATATGGATTCTTCTGGCAGTTTTTCGTCTCATTCAAATAATGTAGCGGGTTTGTTAATGGCTGCGGGTATTGTTCCAAGCGCAAAAGGTTTGGCCTATCAAAGTGTTTTAAAAGCATGGGATTTTACCAACGATAGGGCTGAAATGGCTTTAGCGGCCAATGGTTTATTGGTTTCAAATCACTCATATGCTAACGCAGCTGCATGGATATATTCGGGGGGCTATCAATATTGGTTAGGCGATACTTTATTGAATGCTACCAAAGATTGGAAGTTTGGATTTTATGATACAAGAACCAAAGATTTTGACAGTATTTCGTGGGCAAATCCAAATTATTTAATTGTAAAAGCTGTTGGAAATGACAGAGGAAATTCGATGCCAGCAAGCACACCACATTTGATTTGGAACGGAACTATTTATGTGTTATCTACTGCCAATAGAGACAACGTTGGCCCATATGATTGCATTGTAACTTATGGAACTGCCAAAAATATTTTAACAGTTGGCGCGGTAGATATTTTACCAAACGGATTTGTATCAGCTCCAGTAAATACTATCAGTTATAGCAGTTGGGGCCCCACCGATGATGGAAGAATTAAACCAGACATTGTTTGTGGAACAAACTCCACCTCCACTCCCACTAGCACCAACGATTCATCATATAGTTCATTAGGTGGAACATCTATGGCTGCTCCCGGAGCAACCGGTTCATTGCTATTGGTACAACAGCATTTTTATAATTTAAAAAACAGATTTATGAAATCCGCAACTTTAAAAGGATTGGCCATTCATACTGCAACGAACTGTAAAACCACCTTAGGACCCAATTACGAAAGTGGTTGGGGATTATTGAACACTGCAAAAGCTGTTCAAACTATCAGTGATTCTGTTAAAAACATCATCAAAGAATATAATTTATTAAACAATGATACTTTTAAATTTATTATTTCTTTAAATGGAATTGATACCCTAAAAACAACTTTATGTTGGACCGATCCTCCAGCAATAGTTGGCGCTCCAGCATATAACGATACGACTCCAAAACTCATTAACGATTTAGATATTCGAATTGTGAGGAACTCAAACAGTCAAGTTTATTTGCCTTATATTTTAAATCCAAATAACCCAAGTGCGGCTGCTACCACAGGAAATAATTATAGAGATAATGTGGAACAAATATATTTACCAAACCTACCAATTGGAACTTATACTATTTTAGTAACACATAAAAACAATTTACAAAACAATGCACCACAAGCATTTTCATTAATAGGAAGTGGTTTTATACTTACAGCTACTTTACCTGTAAAATGGATGAATTTTGAAGGTAAAAATCTGGGCGATAAAGTTCAATTAAACTGGAGAACTGTGAATGAAATAAACAACGAAGGATTTGACATTGAACGTTCTACAAATAATCAAAACTTTGGGAAAATAGGATACGTTAAGGGATTTGGAAATACGGTTGTAATTCAAAAATACGATTTTATAGATGAGCTAAATAATTTTACAAATATTGATCCATTTAGCGATAAATTATATTACCGATTGAAGCAAACAGACTATGATGGAAACTATCATTATTCTAAAACCATTTCGATAGATGCTCCAAATATGTTTGGTGTATTTGTGTATCCAAACCCATTCAATGAATCTTTAAATGTTGCTATCAATTCTAATATTTCAAATCAAAACTGTGATGTAAAATTATTGGATTTGAGTGGAAGAGAATTAATAACCAAAAGTTTTACCACAAATAACAAAGAATTTATTTTTGAAATCAAAGAGGTAAATATGATAAATCCCGGAATTTACTTTATAAGAATTATTGTTAATGGTAAAATATTTACAAACAAAATAATTAAGATTAACTAGCCAATCATATTCCACCATTGAAATATTATTTTGAATAAAAATTCAAAGAAGGATAGCCCCGCAAAAACCGTAGTAGCCCAAAAACCATTGCTAATAATTACACTTAAAATAAACATGCGCCAATCGTGGGCTGTTAATCCATTGTATTCAAAATTTCCTTTGCGCCTAAAGGCAATGGCCACAAATGGGTTGAAATAAATGGATAAAAATACGAACAAAAACAAATGACTTTTTCTAAGTATTTTAACTAAAAACAATTTAAAACCTACGCTATCATTGCTTTCAATAATGGCATTCATTTTCTCTTTTGAAAATTCAATTCCTAAAAAATCACGTTTTAAATAATCGTAAATTAAAAAGTAAAGCCAGCAAAACAAAAATGAT
>CAMCQX010000227.1 GCA_945876985.1 Chitinophaga pinensis | reverse complement strand
AAATTATTAACCAATAAAACTTTACTAATTAAATTTTTTATTTAGTAAATGTTTTGTTAAATGAATTGTTTAAAAAAAATATTAAATCATTCTTTCAATATTTCATTCATCATTTAAAAGATTACTTTAAAAACAAATTTCAATAATTGTTCATATAAATTTAAAATAATTAGCAAATATTATGAATATAGATAAACTATTATATCATTTCGATAACTTTATTCAACTAAATGAAGTAGAAAAGAATGAATTATCATGCCGAATAATTGAAAAAAGTATTAAAAAAAAACAGTTTATACTTCAAAAAAATGATGTTTGTTTTTTTTATACCTTTGTAGTTTCTGGACTATTTAAAATGTATACCGTTGACCAAAATGGGACTGAATATAATTTACAATTTGCATCAGAAAATGAATGGATTTGTGACATAAACAGTTTTCATTTTAAAAAAAATAGTAATCTTTATATTGAAGCAATTGAGCCATCTGTTATTTTGCAAATAGATAAACCTAACCTATTATATTTATTTACACATTTCCCGAAATTTGAGAGAGCTTTTAGAGTTATGATTGAAAATAAATATATTGAACTTGAAAATAGATTATTGCAAAATATTAGTCAAAATGCAGAACAACGATATAATTTTTTTGTAAATGAATATCCTAACCTATCAAACAGATTACCTAACACTCAAGTTGCCTCCTATTTGGGAATAACGCCAGAGTTTTTAAGTAAAATAAGAAAAAATGTTATAAAAAGGGATAAATATTAATATAGTTTAATGTTATTTATTAAACTTGTTCAAGGTTTTATTTAAAAAAATATATTCATAATTGTAATCTAATCAAAATAAATAAACAATGGAACATTTAAAAATTGCAAGTGATAATTACGTAGCATTTACGTTTTTTATCGGAACAATGGCCATGATGGCCGCATCAGTATTTTTCTTTTTTGAGCTAGGTAATACCTCTCAAAAATGGAGAACATCAGTTTTAGTATCTGGATTAATAACTTTTATTGCAGCAGTACATTACTACTACATGAGAGGTTACAATCTATCTACAGGAGATTCACCAACATTTTTTAGATATGTTGATTGGATTCTTACAGTACCTTTAATGTGTGTTGAATTTTACTTAATCACAAAAAAGGCAGGAGCAAAAATTTCATTACTTTGGAAATTAATTGCTGCATCACTAGTAATGTTAGTTACAGGTTATTTTGGTGAAACAATTGACAGAGGTAATAGTGTTTTATGGGGAGTTGTATCAGGTGGTGCATATTTCTACATAGCCTATTTAGTTTGGTTTGGAGAAGTTGCTAGTTTATCTCAATCTGCCGGCCCACAAGTAGCTAAAGCTACGCGTGTATTAGCATGGTTTGTATTAGTAGGTTGGGCTATTTATCCATTAGGTTATATTTTGGGTACACCAGGAGGTTTATTTGGAATACAATTAGTTTCAGATCCTGCAGCTGCATCGCATGCAATGGACATTGTTTATAACATAGCAGATGCCATTAATAAAATTGGATTTGGTCTAGTTATATACTCATTAAGTAGAAACGAAGACTAATTTTAAATTTAAATATTTAAAAAAAAGGAATTCTTTAAAATTAAAGAGTTCCTTTTTTTTTATATAAAAAGTGAAAAAACAAATGCTACTAAAAGTAATGATGAAAACAAATAATATTCTACTACCGGAGTATATTCTTTAAAGCGAATTCCTTCCATTTTACAATAAATAACCAATTGAATTTTTTCGACTAAAAAAGAAATAACGGTGGCATAAGCTATGCCTGTAATTCCAAACAATTGAACCAACCAAATGGCCATCACTACATTTACAATTAACACATTGGTAGAAACCAAATAAAAAGCCCGGGTTTTAATTAAACCGGTAAGCACCGTTTGAGGAAATATTAATCTACTTACGATTAAAAGTAATGAAATATTGAAAATTTTATAACCATCAACTAAGTCGGAATTATACAAAGCAATATACATGTATTTACTGGTAAAAAGTAAAACAATGGTCAAAGGAAACAGCCAATACATGAGTTTTCGACTACTGTTTTTAAGTTTGGTTAAGCCTTCTTTAAGCAATCCTTCTTTATTTAAATTAGCTATTTCGCCACTATAAATATTGCTTAACGAATTAGCCATAATTAAAAATATGGGTAATTCTTTGGCACCATACCTGAAAACTGCAAAATCAATTTCAGTGAAATTATATTTTACAATATAACTATTAATATATTCCATGCTGCCAGCTAATAATATAGAAAACATAAATGGCATTACCTTAATCATAAACTCTTGAATAAGCCTTGTATTGATACTAATGGTAGCATATTTTAGCAATAAAATAATGGTATAATTAAACTTAAGTAGGGCCAAAATTACCAATAAATTTACTGCTAAATTCAATGTTTGCTTAAAATAAAGCGGCAAACAAAGCATTAATAAATGAACCGTAAATGTTACAATTCCCCAAATTATTAGCGATTTATGCTTTCCTTTTAAATAAAAAATATAATCAACAATAAAGGTTGGAGTATTTAAAAATACCACTAATGAAAACATTTGAAAAAGATAAAAATCGTCTTTATAAAAAAAATAGCCGATGCATAAAGTAGCAATACCCGCTAATAAAGAAAACACCACCATTAAAGCAAAAGCATTGAAAAGAATTCGCTTTTGTTTATCAATATTGCTTGCATAAAAAAATGGAACTAAAGTATTACAAATACTAGAAACCCAGAAAAAAGTTAGGCTAGAACTTACTACCATTAATAGTTCGTAACGACTAATAATATTGGCGGTTCCAAAACCAGGGTTAAATTTATAAAAAGCAATTTTGGCTAGAAGAATAGAAATTAAAAAGAAACTTCCATAACGCAAAAACTGATAAATTTGGAGAGAATTATATTTGTTTAACTGTAATTTTTGAATTTTTATCACTACGCTTTTATGAGCAAAATATTGCCATCTTTATACAGCCAATTTCTGCATATAAATAAATAAAACATATTTATATACCTATTTTCTGTTGTTGGGATTTGTCTTTAAATTTTATTACTTAATTGGCAAAATTAATAAACAAAAAACCTGCGTTTATAACAATCTTTTTTTTTCGCAATTGAGGGTATTTATTTTTTTATGTTTTACCAATTAGCTTTCAAACATATAAATAATTAATTAATTTACTGCAAAATCTATTATTTATATGCTATAATTACACTAGAAGGAAATATTTTAATAAAAAATTGAAAATAATGTTTGAAAAACAATTCAATAATCTTTGTTTACATTTGTAGTCAAAGTTTATTACTAATATTTAAACCAAAACTTAAAAAAAGAATCAACAAAATTGTATCAAATAAACATAAAAATGAAAATACTAATTAAATTAAGCATCGTAGTTGCCTTTTCAATATTTACAAATTTTGCAATTGCACAAAAAAGTCCAGAAGAAAAAGCAAAAATATTTATTACTAAATTAACTGAAAAACTTACTTTAAGTAAAGATCAACAAGTAAAGTTAAATGACATTTTATTACCTCATTTCAACATGATGAGAGATATAAGATTTCAATTTAAAAATGAAGATAAGGAAATAGGCAAAAAAGCTGCAAAAGATCAATGGAGTAGAACTGAACAACAATTAATAATGATGTTAAATGATGTTCAACGATCAAAATACAATGATGAAAAAATGAAAATGCGTAAAAATATGATGAATCGTAAAATCAAAAATGAAAAAGGTGATTTGAAAAATTCTAAAAATAAAAAACCTGTAGAAGTTGATGTGGAAGAACCACTAGATGAAGAAGCATTTTAATTGTTAATCAAAATATATTATTAAAAAAAATCAAATAATGAGCTCGATAATTATCGGGCTCATTTCATTTATAATGAGTGCTATTTTTTAAATGAATAATCATACTTAAGGCATACTTTTTATTCTTGTTTTTT
>CAMCQX010000226.1 GCA_945876985.1 Chitinophaga pinensis | reverse complement strand
TTGGAGGAAATTATTTTCAAGACAATATGTTAGTGGGAAGCAGTTTGGCTGAAGTTTTTTGTAGTTGGGCTTTTGTTTATTTATTCAAAAATAAATATTTTTTTTCTGGAATATTATGTGGTTTAGCTGCCTTGTTTCAACCATTAATTGGTTTGCAAGTTGCAAGTATTATTGGAATTGTTTTATTGGTAAATCTATTATTGGTAAAACAAAATAACATTTCATTAAAAAATGTTTTTACCTATTCATTGGCTTTTATAAGCATTGCATTATTTATTTTTATTCCCGTTTTTTTAACGCAATTAAATGCCAATAATGCAAACCAAATGGAGGCGAACAAAATTCTTTTTGAATACCGTGGAGCACTGCATTATTTGCCCCAATTATTCCCTTTAAAAGATTATATTTTTACAGGATTATTTGTTTTAGTTGCGTTGCAATATTTTATAAAAAAAGAGAAGTCAATATTCATAACTATTATATCAGTAATTATTATACTCTGCATTGTTTTTACAATGGTATTGTTCTTAAATCCAACCAATAATCTAGGTAAAATTCAATGGTATAAAACTACAGTTTGGTTGGGTATATTTTGCAGCATTTTATGCGTAAATTTTATTCCAATAAAATTCATAAAAAGCATTTCAATTGGCATTTTTAGCTTTACATTTTTGTATGTAGTTTTTATTAGTGTTACTTATTTCAATTCAGGATATATTCAAATAAATAATAAAAGTGTTTCAACTCAAACTCACGAATGGATAAAGGCAAATACACCAATAAATGCATTGTTTTTAGCTCCTCCAAACGATTATTCGTTCAATTGCGAAGCACAAAGAAGCACAGCCGCAAACTACAAAGCCATTGTTCATGAAACCAAATATTTGTTGGATTGGAAACTATCGATGGAAAAATATTACAATATGGATTTTACTAAAATAGAAAGACTAGATTGTTTACCAAATGCAGTGCGAGGATTTTACAAAATTGACTTTACAAAATATCCTTATAAAGAAATTGACTATATTTTAGTTTCAAAATATCCTCGAATGAAAGCTAATTACAACCAAACTCAAGTTTGTTATGAAAATGAAGAATATGTGGTTTTAAAAATGAAATAGACTATTTGTAAATGTCTTTTCTGTGACCTATTGCAATAATATCAATAACTAATTGCTCATCAAAAATTGAATAAATTATTCTATAAACACCTACTCTAATTCTATACTGATTTCCTTTATTTGTTAATTTCAAACAAGCTATTGGTCTTGGATTTTCAGCCAAATTATCTATAGCATATCGAATTTTTAAATAATATGATTTTGGCAATTTATAAAGTTCTTTTTCAGCACTTTTGCTTAAATTAACATCATAAATCATTTTACACCGTGTTTTTTATCCAACTTAGCTTTTACCGCATCCCATTTTACTCTTTTTTCTGTTTTACGTTCTTCAGCTAGCAAGCAGTCGTAAAAATCTTCCCAAATATTATTACCTTTCGATAAATCAATTTGAACAGCAATTTTTTTGCCTTTTTCGTTTGTTAAAAAATTGATACCAGTCATAATACTTTCAAAAATAGAAAAGAAAAACAATAAAAAAAATGAAATAATTTACCAAGTAATTTCTTTTGGCAAAAACTGCGAAGTATCGCCATTGTTTCTAATTAAATCCCTTACAACAGATGAACTGATTGGCGTATAAGCAGGATCGCACATGAGGAAAACAGTTTCAGTTTGTGGATGAATAATTTTATTCATTTGTGCAATGTTTTTTTCATAGTCAAAATCGGCCATGGTTCTAATGCCACGCAAAATATATTGGGCATTTATTTTTTCACAAAAAGTAACTGTTAAACCTTCATAAGCCATGGCTTTTACTGTAGGTTCGTTTTTAAAAATATCATATATCCACTGTTGGCGTTGTTCAATGGAAAATAAAGTACTTTTAGAACTATTATGACCAATTCCAACCACAATTTCATCAAATAAAGGTAAAGCACGTTCTATAATATTTACATGTCCAATGGTAATTGGATCAAAGGTTCCAGGGAATAAGGCAATGCGCTTCATGATATTATGGTTTAGCTGTTTTTAAAAAAACTAAAGGTAGATTGTCCGTAATTTCTTTTTTCAAAAAAATACTTTTGTTGGCTTAAATCCAAATTACTTTGGTGTTCCACTATTAACCAGGCATTTGTATTTAATAATTGCTTTTCAAAAACTACCATTGGAATCGTTGGCAATTTATCTAAAGCATATGGCGCATCTGCAAAAATAATATCAAATTGATCGGTGCATTGATTCATAAAAGAAAATACATCTTTTTTCACTGCAGTCATTTGAATAAATTGATGCTTTTCAATGGTATCTTTGATAAACTTTATGCAACCAAAATCAATGTCGACACTGGTAACTTTTTTGGCACCACGACTACAAAATTCGTAAGCTACATTCCCAGTTCCGCTGAATAAATCAAGACAAGTTAATTTTTTAAAATCGAAATTGTTTTCTAAAATATTAAATAAACTTTCTTTGGCTCTATCGGTTGTTGGTCTAACTGGTAAACCTTTGGGAGGATTTATAATTATGCCTTTATGAGTACCACTAATTATTCGCAAAGCAATACATTTAAAGCAGTAAAATAATGGTGTTCTGGTATTTTATCAAATGCATTTGGGTAAGTAAATCGAGTGTTTCTTTTGCCTAATTGCATGCTTTTACAATATTTTTCAATTAATGCAAACAAGCTATTATTGGAATCAATTTCACCGTAAACAATTAAATTCAAATCGCCCAAAATGCCTAATTCCTCTGCTACCGCTAACAAATAATAAACAATATCTGTATGATTATCAAACTTAAAGTTATTACAGAAATTTACTTGGTCATTTTTAAATTGAAGTAAGTCAACACTGTCATTATTTACTTGAATAAAAATATTGGTTTCAGCATGTACATTTTGAGAAATATAACAAGCTTTAATAAACAATAATGATTGGTGAATGATATCGGCACTTGGCATGTTAAATCTTATAAATTTCAATGTTTCGTTCTTCACATTGAACACATTTACCATGTGTTTAAAATCTAATTTGTTTGATATAACCTGAGAATTTTCCTTTATTTTGTTATTTACTTTGTAGTATGTTTCAAGTGCCACTAAATTAATTAAAGTATCGGGAACCAAAATACAATCACTATCGGCAATAATTACAGTTTTACTTTTATAAGTAGGTAAGAACTCCTTACTAATTTCATTGAATTCATTCAGTTCATTATAACTCAAATCTAAAAATGAAGCGGAATGATTGGTAAACGATTTAAAAGAAACAATTCTATTTAACTGAATATCGGCAACAATAGAAATCATTTGTTGCTTTGCAATGATTAAAAAATACTTATACCTGAAGCTACTTTCAGCATTATAATCGCTATCAGCGAAGTGTTGAACATCTAAAATTAAATTATTTTCAGTTTGCATGATGTAGACTTACATTCGCAAAATATTTTTTTTTACTGACAAACGTAAATTATTTTTAAGAATTATGATAGAAAAGCTCAATTGGAAACCATTAGACCCTGATTTTGAAGCAAGAATGATTGAAATATCGAAAGGTAATTTATTCATGCAAGATGTAGGTTTTAAATTCAATAAAATAGAAGCTGGATATGTAGAAACCTATTTAGATTTAGCACCAAAACATTTACAACAAATGGGATTTGTTCATGGTGGTGTTACTGCTACTATGGCTGATATTACTACAGGTTTTGCCGCTTTTACGTTAGTAAATAATAACCAATCAGTGGTTACAGTTGATTTGAAAATTAATTACATCAATCCAGGAAAAGGAACTCAATTAAAAGCAAAAGCACATGTTTATAAAGCGGGCAGCAAATTGTTTTTTTGTAAAACAGAGATTTTTATCGTAAACGATTTGGAAGAAACTCAAATT
This sequence comes from Chitinophaga pinensis, assembly GCA_945876985.1. Taxonomy (GTDB): domain Bacteria; phylum Bacteroidota; class Bacteroidia; order UKL13-3; family UKL13-3; genus JAAFJM01. The sequence goes on along the minus strand of CAMCQX010000226.1, from coordinate 44 downwards.
GCCTTTGCCGATAGTATTATGGCTGTGGTAAACAAAGAAGACAT
>CAMCQX010000225.1 GCA_945876985.1 Chitinophaga pinensis | reverse complement strand
TTCACCTCTTGCAGTTGCAATGAAAGAATGCTCGCTACTATTTTTATATAAATCAATTAACTTTTGTCCAAGTAATCCGTTACTTCCAGTAATTAATATTTTCATGCTACAATATTAATTGAATTTAGGAGTAATTTTACATGAAATATATTTGGAGAAAGAAACAAAAATTGTAGCCGTTGCAGGCGTCCTCGACTCGCAACATAATTAGGCATTTAATTGTAGGCGAGGACGCCTACAATGGCGAAACATATTAAGTTTTAGTTCAATATTTTGATTAATTCACTTTTGTAGCTCATTTGCTTGTAAAATAAAGCTCAAACATTATTGTTTTTGAGCTACAAATGATTTGAATAAGAGCTTTAAATTTCCCAACACCATTCACTCACTTAGCAACTTTCTTTGCTTAATTCTTTAATATTTATAAGGAAAGGAGATGCATAAAGCATGACGTTTGAGTGAGATTTTTCTTTTGCCAATTGCCAATTGCCCATCGTCTATCGTCCATTGTCTATCGTCCATCGTCCATGTCTCAAGAAAAAACAACCAATTTTCATCAATCTTAAATAATCACTTTTATAAGTAATCATAAAAACTTACCTTGCCGCCCCTTATGATAAATATAATATTACCAGACGGTTCCGTTCGTACGTATGAACGGGGTTCAACCGCCTTAGATGTAGCCAAATCAATTAGTGAAGGATTGGCTAGAAATGTGTTAGCTGCCAAAGTAAATGGCGTAACAGTAGATGCAAACAGAGCAATCAATGAAGATGCTTCATTAACGTTACTAACCTGGAACGATTTAGAAGGCAAACAAACCATGTGGCATTCATCGGCACATTTAATGGCCGAGGCTTTAGAAGCTTTATATCCTGGAGTTAAATTTGGAATTGGTCCTGCTTTAGAAAGTGGATTTTATTACGATGTAGATTTTAACGGTCTGCCGTTTTCAACCGATGATTTAAAAAAGGTGGAAGATAAAATGACTGAATTAGCAAGGTTAAGCAATGCATACGACCGCAAGGAAGTAAACAAAGCCGATGCCATTGCTTATTTTACAGAAAAAGGTGATGAGTACAAGTTAGAATTATTGCAAGATTTGGCTGACGGAACCATTACTTTTTATACTCAAGGAAACTTTACCGATTTATGTCGTGGCCCGCATATTCCAAACACTGGATTTATTAAGGCTTTAAAGCTAACTTCAGTGGCTGGAGCTTATTGGAGAGGCAATGAAAAAAACAAACAATTAACGCGTATTTACGGAATAACTTTCCCTAAAAAAGCAGAATTGGATGCACATTTATTGATGCTGGAAGAAGCAAAAAAACGTGACCATAGAAAATTAGGAAAAGAATTAGAATTATTTACATTTTCTGAAAAAGTGGGAATGGGTTTGCCGTTATGGTTACCAAAAGGTGCCATGTTGCGCGAACGTTTGGTTCAGTTTTTACAAAAAGCACAATTAGAAGCTGGTTATTTACCAGTGGTAACTCCACATATTGGACATAAAAATTTATATGTAACATCAGGTCATTATGAAAAATACGGTGCCGATGCTTTTCAGCCAATAAAAACCCCAAGAGAAGGGGAGGAGTTTTTCTTAAAACCAATGAATTGTCCGCATCATTGCGAAATTTATAAAGCATCACCAAAATCGTACAAAGATTTACCAGTTCGTTATGCAGAGTTTGGAACAGTTTACCGTTATGAACAAGCAGGTGAATTACATGGTTTAACTCGTGTGCGTGGCTTTACGCAAGATGATGCGCATTTATTTTGTCGTCCTGATCAAGTAAAAGAAGAGTTTTGTAAAGTAATTGACTTAGTGCTTTATGTATTTAAAGCATTAGATTTTAAAGAATTTACCGCACAAATATCATTGCGCGATCCTGAAAATAAAACTAAATACATTGGTTCTGACGAAAATTGGGCATTGGCCGAAAGCGCCATCATTGAATCGGCAGCTGAAAAAGGATTAAATACAGTTATAGAATTAGGTGAAGCAGCATTTTACGGACCAAAATTAGATTTCATGGTGCGAGATGCCATTGGTAGAAAATGGCAATTAGGAACCATTCAAGTTGACTATAATTTACCTGAACGTTTTGAATTAGAATATACCGGAAGCGATAATTTAAAACACCGTCCTGTAATGATTCACAGAGCTCCTTTTGGTTCATTGGAAAGATTTGTGGCTGTGTTAATTGAACATTGTGCTGGAAATTTCCCATTATGGCTAACTCCGGAGCCCTTTGCATTGCTGCCAATAAGTGAAAAATATCACGAGTATTCACAAAAAGTTTTGGATTTGCTAAAAAAACATGATATTCGCGGCTCATTTGACGACAGAAACGAAAAAATAGGCAAGAAAATTCGTGATGCTGAAACCAAAAAAACTCCGTATATGCTAGTAATAGGCGAACAAGAAATGGCCGAAGACAGCGTATCAGTGCGTAAGCATGGGGGAGAAGATATGGGTAAAATGAAATTGGAAGATTTTATCATTTATTTAAAAGAACAACTAACAGTAAAAATATAATTAAGATTGGCATTACCACCTAAAAAGAAATCAGGATACGTACCTGGAGGAAGAAGACTTCCGATGAAACCGGGAGAAGGAGAGTTTAACATCAATATGCAAATACGTGCAAAAGAAGTACGACTGATTGCAGAAGGTATTGAGCCAGGTGTATTTTCAATTCAGCGCGCTTTAGAAATAGCCGATGAACAAGAATTAGATTTGGTAGAAATTTCGCCAAATGCTGAACCACCTGTTTGTAAAGTAATTGATTACAAAAAGTTTTTGTTTGAACGCAGGAAAAAAGCTAAAGAAGCAAAATCTAATCAAATCAAGCAGGATATCAAAGAAATTCGTTTTGGACCAAACACGGATGACCATGATTTTGATTTTAAATTAAAACATGGAGAAGAATTTTTAAAAGAAGGTCATAAGGTTAAAGCTTATGTGTTTTTTAAAGGTAGGTCAATTGTTTACAAAGAACGTGGCGAAGTTTTGTTATTGCAGTTTGCACAAAAATTAGCTGAATTAGGCAAAGTAGATATGTTGCCAAAATTAGAAGGCAAAAAAATGACTTTAATAATGAGTCCGAAGCCTAAGAAATAAGAAAATCGAAAAGTTGTATAGTATAAAAAGAATCGGAGATTAAAATGCCAAAAGTAAAAACAAACAGCTCTGCTAAGAAACGCTTTAAAGTGACTCCTAGTGGAAAAATTAAAAGAGGCTCTGCTTACAAGAGTCACATTTTAACAAAAATGTCAACCAAACGTAAACGTAACTTAACCAAAGGTGGTTACATTAGCGAACCAGATATGGGGTTGATCAAAAATTTATTAGGACTAGGTAAGTAGTTGATAGTTGATAGTTGTCAGTTGTTAGTTGTCAGTTGTTAGGATTTATTTCTAACAATTTAACTCCCGATTTACGGGACAACAATTAAACTCCCGATATATCGGGACAACAATTCAACTCCCGATTTATCGGGATAACCATTTATTTTTCCAAACTCGGTTTCAAATAAGTATAAACCCGAACAAAAGCCCAAAAGAATCACAATAACCGAAGTGGTCGCTTAGGTTCAAAAAACTAAATTAAAATTATGCCTAGATCAGTAAATTCAGTAGCCTCAAGAAGGCGCAGAAAAAAACTTCTAAAAATGGCCAAAGGCTATTGGGGAGCAAGAAAAAATGTATTAACCGTTGCAAAACATACGATAGACAAAGGTCTGAACTATGCTTACCGCGATAGAAAAACCAAAAAACGTAATTTCCGTGCACTTTGGATAGTGCGTATAAATGCAGGTGTTAGACAGTATGGTTTAAGTTACAGTCAGTTCATAGGTTTAGCTGCTAAAAGCGGCTTAGCTTTAAACCGTAAGGTTTTAGCTGACTTAGCAATGAACAATCCTGATGCTTTCAAAGCTATTGTTGAAAAAGTAAAATAAATTTTTAAACAACACCGTACAATTTTCGATTAAAAGCCTGCTAG
>CAMCQX010000224.1 GCA_945876985.1 Chitinophaga pinensis | reverse complement strand
TGAGACGTGAGACTGTGAGATAAGAGACTTTGAGACGAAAGACAGCGAGAGGACGAGAGGGCGAGAGTATGAGAGGCGAGAGGCGAGAGGCGAGAGTAAGAGATTAGGGAATAAAAATATTAATATAAAAAATGTGTAGAATAGCAGGTATTGTAAGTAAAAGTTTTTCTGATGATAAGGAAAATCAGTTGCTTTTAATGAGAGATGCCATGCACAGAGGTGGACCTGATGATGCTGGAATTTATATTGACAAACAATTCCCCATTGCTTTAGCACACAGACGACTTTCAATCATTGACTTATCAAGTGCCGGGCATCAACCGATGCTCAGTAATGATCAACAAATTATTATTTCTTTTAACGGAGAAATTTACAACTATATTGAGCTAAGAAATGAACTAAAAAATTTAGGTCATATTTTTAAAACTGAAACCGATACAGAAGTTATTATTGCTGGATATATTCAATGGGGAACAGCTGTTTTTGCAAAATTAAATGGCATGTTTGCCATTGCTATTTTTGATAAAAATACCCAAGAATTAATATTAGCTCGCGACCATGCAGGTATTAAACCGCTATATATATCTGTTCAAGAAAATGAAATTTATTTTGCCTCAGAAATAAGAGCTTTCAAAGCGCTTCATCATAAATTTGAGGAACAAAAAGATTGGCAAATATATTTTTTACTTTTTGGAAGTTTACCAGAACCTATTACCACTTTAAAAGGGGTAAAACCACTTGAAAAAGGTTGTTTCATGACAGTTAATTTGAATACATTGAAACCACAATTTATCCGTTTCAATGAATTCAAATATACCAGTACCATCCACACATTAAGCGAAGCAGAAAAACTAGTAAAAGAAACACTTAACAATGCTGTAAAGCGACACCTCATAGCCGATGCACCCATCGGTTTGTTTTTGAGTGGTGGCATTGATAGTAGCTTACTCACTATATTAAGTGAACCGCATTTAAAAGAACAATTAAATACGCTTTCCATTGTTTTTGATGATGAAAAGTTTTCGGAAAAAAAGTACCAAGACATTATCATTGAACAAACAGGTGCCAAACACCAATCTTTTTTAGTGAGCGAGCAACATTTTAATGATTCGTTACCCGATATTTTAAATGCCATGGACCAGCCAACCACTGATGGTATAAATAGTTATTTTATATGTAAATATGCCAAAGAATATGGCTTAACAGCAGTGCTATCTGGTTTAGGAGCCGATGAATTATTTGGAGGTTACCATTCTTTTTATAACCATCAAACAGTTAATTTTTCCAAAGCAATTCCAAGTTTTGCATTGAATTTATTGAACCATTTGCCAAAAGATAAATACAAAAAATTAAGCTTTTTAGCTCATAAAAATATTATTGGACAATATTTATTTAACAGGGGTTTTCATGGTATCAATGAAACAGCCAAACTTCTTGATACCGATACCGATGAAGTGGTAAATTGCATAGCAAACCTTGAAAATATTTATCATACCAAAAACCTAAGTAACTTTAACAATGCTTCTTATTTAGAAACAAATATTTACATGCAAAATCAGTTACTTAAAGACACCGATTGCATGAGTATGTGGCATGCGGTAGAAGTTAGAGTTCCATTTTTAGACAAAGAGTTAATGCAACTTGTTTACAGCATTGACAGCAATATAAAATTCAATGCCAAGCAAAAGAAATTTTTATTGGTAGATACTTTTAAAAATATTTTACCAAAAGCAATTTGGGACAGACCCAAACAAGGTTTTACTTTTCCTTTTGAAAACTGGATGAAAAACATACACCCTCATACCAATAACAAAATGAATAATTATGCCGAAAACCAATTTAAAAAAGGCAATTATTCTTGGAGTAGGTATTGGGCTTATTTATTAACCCAAAATTTGAATTAAATAATAAATATTATTAATTTGAAAACAGCATTAATTATTGGTATTACTGGACAAGACAGTGCTTATTTGAGTAAACTGTTACTTGAAAAAAACTATCATGTAGTTGGAATAACTCGTAATATTTTAGAACCTAATTTTACAAATTTAGATTATTTAGGTATTCAATCAGAAATAGAAATGATTGAAATAAATCAAAGTGAACCTGAAAGAATAAATAGAATTCTAAACAAATACAAACCCGATGAAATTTATAATTTAGGTGCTCAAAGTAGTGTTGGGCAATCATTTATTGACCCAATAAATACCGTAAGTTATAATATATTAAGTGTACTTTATTGGTTAGAAGGAATTAAAAACCTTCAATTGAGTACACGTTTTTATCAAGCATCTAGTAGCGAAATGTTTGGCAATGTTCGTCATTCAGATTTACCGCTTACTGAAAGCTTAATATTTCATCCTGCTAGCCCTTATGGGGTTTCAAAAGCCGCTGCACATTGGCTTACTGTTAATTACCGTGAAGCAAATCATATTTTTAGCGCTTGTGGTATTTTATTTAACCATGAATCTACTTTAAGAGGTGCTAATTATGTAGTAAAAAAAATAATTAATGCTGCTGTTAAAATTAAACTTGGCTTAAGCGATCTACCCATTTTTGTTGGTAATACCAGTATTAAAAGAGATTGGGGTTATGCTCCTAAATACGTAGAAGCTATGTGGAAAATTTTGCAACACCACACTGCAGAAGATTTTTTAATTTGTTCGGGAAACGTAATGTCTCTTACTGATTTAATAAGCATGGTAATGAAAAATTTGGACTTAGATATTGAAAAATATATAAAAGTTGATCCTAAATTGTTTCGACCAGTTGATTTGGAAGAAATTTATGGTGACAATACCAAAGCTAAAAAATTACTGAATTGGGAATATAACATCAGTAATCAACAATTAATTGATACTTTAATTACAGATGAATATCACTTTATTGAATGGGAATCAAAAAAGATAAAAAATTAAAAGTTGTTTTCTTCAATAGAAAACCGAGGGCTTTAGGAAACTTTAGCATTGAAATTTATTTTCAATTGATTCAAAACTATTTAAAAGATGAATTTATAGTAATCAATAAAGTAATGCCCTATGAAAGTAATGGATTATTAAACCGATTGGGAAATGTAATATATTGTTTTTTTAACCAAGGCGATGTAAATCATATTACAGGCGACATTCATTATGTAGCTGCATTAATAAAAAAATCAAAAACAATTTTAACTGTACTTGATTGTGGCATGTTACATGAAACCAGTGGTTTAAAACATAAAATATTTAAAGCTTTATGGTTCACCATTCCACTTTTTAAATCTAAAATCATAACTGCTATTTCAAATGCTACCAAACACGATTTAATTCAATTTACCCATTGCGATGCCAATAAAATTAAGGTTATTTATATTTGTATATCCCCAGCATTTGTAAAAAACGAACAGGCATTTAATGAAGCAAAACCTCGAATTTTACAGATTGGCACTGCTGCTAATAAAAATTTACAGCGATTGATTCCTGCATTGAAAGGAATTAATTGTACCCTTGTTATTATTGGTAAAATAGATGAAAACACCAAGCAATTAATTGTAGATAATCAAATAGATTTAGAACTCCATAACAGAAGGCTTTCGGATGAAGAGGTGATGCAGGAATACATAAAATGTGATATTTTAAGTTTAGTTTCTACTTTAGAAGGTTTTGGTATGCCAATTATTGAGGCCAATGCCATAGGTAGAATTTGTATTACAGGTAACATTACATCCATGCCTGAAATTGCTGCAGATGCTGCTCACTTGGTTGATCCATTTAATATTCAACAAATTCATGATGGTTTCCAATTATTAATTAACAACAAATCATACAGGGATTCTTTGATTGTTAACGGGTACCAAAATGCAAACAGATTCAGCGCTGCTTCACTTGCCAAACAATACGCTGCGCTTTATAATGAAATTGGGAGTAGTTGATAGACAATAGTCTATAGACGATGGATGATTGCCTATGGTTGGTGTTTTCACCAACCAATTTAACACATAAATATTGTTGGTGCCGCTTTGCTAAAACACCAACAA
>CAMCQX010000223.1 GCA_945876985.1 Chitinophaga pinensis | reverse complement strand
GGTAACACAATCAAACCCGCTTCCAATTTCAAAGCCTTTACAAGCATTGATACTTAAAATGGCCCTTCCCAATTCTGCATGTAATTTATTAAAAACAGGCTCGCCCAAACCAACCGGAACACCTTTACAAACACAAGTAATGATACCTCCAACTGAATCACCTTCAGCTTTTACTTGTTCAATTAATGCAATCATTTTGTTGGCTGTTTCAGCATCTGGACAACGAACTATGTTGTTTTCAATTTCAGAAAAATCAATCTGTTCAATATCTTTTTCTAATTTGATGGAATGAATTTGCGATACAAAAGCATGTATAGAAATTCCAATATTATTTAACACCATTTTACCAACCGAACCTGCTAAAACCCTAGCCACTGTTTCACGGGCCGATTGTCGTCCACCACCTCTATAATCTCTTATTCCGTATTTTTGTTCGTAGGTATAATCGGCATGAGAAGGCCGAAATACATTTTTTAAATGATCGTAATCTGCCGGATTTTGGTTTTTATTTTTAACAATTAAAGTTAGTGGAGCACCCGTTGTTTTTCCTTCAAAAATTCCACTCAATACTTCAAAACTTTCATCTTCCTTTCGTTCTGTAGTAATTTTGGATTGGCCTGGTTTGCGTCTATTTAAATCACTTTGTACCAAATCAAAATCAAATAAAATATTAGGCAACATTCCATCAATCACAACGCCTAAAGCATTGCCATGACTTTCGCCAAAAGTGCTTATTTTAAAAATATTTCCAAACGAATTTCCTGCCATAATAATTGAGCAATAATAAAGATTTATTGCATAAAAAAAGCGACTGTTTACACAATCGCTTTTTTTATAAATATATAATTAGACTATTTATTTTCGTCTAATTTTTTCATTTCTTGGTTATAAATTTGCTCAAACTTCATTTTATCGTAGTCAATTGCTACTTTAGCTTTATCAGAAAGTTTGTTTTCCATTGCTACTTTCAATGCGTCTTTGTTCATTTCTACGGCTACATAAGTGGTATAAGTACCATCTTTTCCAGGAACCGTTTTTTCACATAGGATTTTAACATCATTTAATTGTTGGCTAATAATTTCACGGGTTAAATTGTTAAATTTTCCTTTCATTTCTAAGCCAGCATTTGTTTGATATTCGTCCACGTATCTATCAGTTACAGAAGTAATTTTAGTTTGAATTAAACCAGCTAATCTTTGCTTTGCAACAACTAAAGCTTTTTCTCTTGAAAGTGACAAATCAGAGCTTTTTTGAGATTGAGTAGATCTAAACGCTTGTTCAGTTGAGGTTCTAAATTCATCGCAAGGCAAGTTCAAAACTTCCATACCTGAATCTTTATCTTTAGTAGTTAAAGTTCCTTTTTTCGATTTACAAGATACTGCTGCTATTACTAAGAAAGCTGCAAATACATAAACTAGTTTTTTCATGATTTTTTTTTATTTAGTGTGCAATTAATAAAACTTATTACGAATAAAAAAGGTTTTTATATTTATTCGACAAATTTCACTTTTCAATATTTGTGCCAAAAGTAAATTTTAACAATTTCTTGATTCCCTTTTCTGAAAAATGTTTTTACATTTGAAGAAAAAAAATACAAAATGAAGATTAACCTGCAAATGCTTTTTTTAAAAAATACGCTATTCATTTTGTTGCTCACTTTTATACTTTTTCCTCAAACTGCATTTTCACAAACATCAGATTCTATTCCTTCTGCAATTAATAAAAAGAAGTTTAAAAAAATTTTAGCTGCAGAATTAGTAGCATACTCCGCAACTATGATTGGCTTAAACCAATTATGGTATGCTAATTATGAAAGAGAAGCCTTTCAATTTTTTGATGATGATGCTGAGTGGAATCAAATGGATAAAATTGGTCATTTTGGATCTGCTTATTATTTGGGATATATGCAAATAAAAATATTAAAAAGCTGCGGATATACTAGTAAAAAATCAATGTTATTAGGAGGAGCTACCGGTTTTATTTTCCTTACTTCAGTTGAAATATTAGATGGATTTTCGGCTGCTTGGGGCGCATCACCTGGCGATGTAATTGCTAATTCCGCTGGCTATGCTTTTCTTGTAGCACAGGAATTAGCATGGAAAGAACAACGAATAATGCTAAAGTTTTCTATGACACCATCGCCTTACGCTAAATACAGGCCCGATTTATTAGGTAAAAATTTTCAAGAGCAATTGCTAAAAGATTATAATGCACAAACTTATTGGCTTTCGTTAAATGTTGGTTCATTTATGAAAAGCCATCCACAATTTCCAAAATGGTTAAACGTTGCTGTTGGATATGGAGCAGATGGAATGATCAGTGCAGAAGCAGATAAAAGTGGAAATTTAAATCAAAGTTTTAGCCGTTCTCGTCAGTTTTATTTAAGTTTAGACTTGGATTTGCACCGCATAAAAACAAAAAAGATTTGGTTAAATACGCTATTGCAAACCGTAGGTTTTATAAAAATACCTTTTCCAACTTTGGAATATAACACAGATAAAGGATTTGATTTTCATCCTTTGATGTTTTAAAATAAATCTCCTATTACACTTCCTCATTAACAAAAAAGCCTTGCAGAGCTATAGTTCTACAAGGCTTTTAAATAATTTAAAAATCCGCTAATCTACATTATCGTGTAAAAAAGAATTGTTGGTTTTTATTTCTGATTTTCCACTTACTAAGTCTTCAAATAAACTTAAACGCGAAATTTGTTTTTCGGAACTATGCGGTACATCATCTAGTTTTTTATTTCTTCTAACATATGCTGGTTCTTTTTCTAAATCGCGCAAACCTTGAGGATTATTGATGGTAATGTTTAAGTTTTTTAACTCTTTAATTCTTTGAATTTGGCGTTCTATCTTTTTGTCTTGCTCCAATGAATTGCTTTCCATTTCGTCAGAAAGTTGATATACTTTTGGAACGATAGTATGGTTAATTGTTTCTATACTATTGGTAAAAATATCTTCATTTACTTCCAAATAATCATCTTCAATTAACTCCTCTTTTGAGTTTATAAAATACGACTCATCTATTTTTAAATCAATGGTATTGATATCAAAAGTTTCTTCTTCATTGATTGCATCAATGCGTAAACCAAATCCTAAATCGTTGTCAAATGTTATTTCTTCTTGTGGCAATTCATCTTCAATCAAATTAATTCTGATTGTTTCATCTACTTTTTTTTCAACAGGTTTAGTATCAAAACTATTGTTAATAGTAGTGTTAGGAGTAGTTTGTACCACTTGAACTATTTCTGGCTTGGTTTCTACTACCTTAGGATTATTGTTAATAGTTTGAATAAAATCGTCAGAAATAGTAGAACCAATGATTACTTTATTTTCGCGAGGTTTGCTTTCAAAACCAGTAGCAATTAAAGTTACAGAAATTTTATTTCCTAACGATTCATCGAAACTAGTTCCTAAAATTAACTCAGCCGATAAGCCACTTTCATTTTGAATATAAGAAGAAATTTGTTCAAATTCTTCCATTAATATTTCTTCAGTTCCCGATGAAATATTTAACAATATATTTTTAGCTCCAACTATTTGATTATCGTTTAATAAAGGCGATGCCAATGCGGCTTTAACAGCTACTAATGCACGATCTTCACCTTCGGCCATTGCGCTTCCCATTAATGCAACTCCGCTAGATTTCATTACCGTTTTTACATCTTCAAAATCCACGTTTATATAACCAGGATGAGTAATAATTTCGGCAATACCTTTGGCAGCGGTGGTTAATATATTATTTGCATGTCCAAAAGCTTCGCGCAATGCTAAGTTTCCGTACATATCCTTAATTTTATCGTTGCTAATAATTAGCAAACAATCAACCGAGCGTTTTAAGTTTTCTAAACCTTCATCGGCAAAAGTTTTTCTTTTTTTACCTTCAAAATTAAAAGGAGTAGTAACAATACCAACTGTTAAAATATCCATTTCCTTTGCTGTTTTAGCTATAATAGGAGCGGCACCAGTTCCAGTTCCACCACCCATGCCTGCAGTTATAAATAACATTTTGGTATT
>CAMCQX010000222.1 GCA_945876985.1 Chitinophaga pinensis | reverse complement strand
GGTTTGGACTTGCTGATTTATCTACAAACACTGCTGTGTGTCCTGATAATATTTTTAGAATAGCAAGTTTGTCCAAGCAAATTACAGCTATTACTATCATGCATCTTTACGAGCAAGGTAGAATAGGTTTAAATGATACTGTTTTTGGTGCAAATGGAATATTGAATGATTCAATTTATCAAACTGTATTGGACCCTAGGGTTTATAGTATTACCGTGAAACATTTACTTTCTCATCAGGGTGGAATGACTAGTTCAAGTTTTTATTTAAAGAGTCAAATGCTTAATTTTACTCCGGGAACAAATGCTTTATATTCTAATGTAGGCTTTGTCTTTCTTGGAAGAGTAATTGAAAAAATAACTAAGCAGGATTATGAGTCTTATGTGCGAGATACCATATTAGCTCCTATAGGTATCAGAGATATGCGCTCCGGAAAAAGTCTTTTAATTAATAGGTATCCTAAGGAGGTTCGTTATTACGATGATCCGAGTGCGCCTCTTGTTCCTTCAATTTTTGATTCTACTGTATTGGTGCCAAGACAATACGGTGGAACATTTAGTATGGAATCAAGCAAAGCATGCGGTGGATGGATTGCTTCGGCTCAAGATTTATGTAAATTGATGTGTGCTGTTGATAAATTTAGCACAAGACCAGACATTCTTTTATCAGCAACCATCAATACCATGGCTACACCTATTCATTCTTTTTTGGGTAATCCTTATGCGCTTGGATGGTTTATTAATACCACTTCTAACAATTGGTGGCACGATGGTTTACTAACTGGCACCATGGCTTATCAAGCCAGACGTAATACTGAAATAAACTATGCTCTTTTAGTAAATTCTAGTTATAGTAGTGGTCAATATACTGCACTCAGCAATCTAGTTGGAACTATTGTACCACTTATAACAAGTTGGCCTGCTATTGATTTATTTGATTCAACAATTATTTGCTCTCCAATAAATGCTGTAAATAATATTTCCAAAAATCCATCCTTATTTACTGTTTATCCAAATCCTTCCAACGGCAAATTTACAGTTAAGGCTGAAGGGCTTCAACAAGCAAATTACAAACTTACAATCTGCGATTTATTAGGGAAAGAAATATATACTTCATTTATTAAGGGACAACAATCTACAGCAGACATTGACCTTACTGATTTCTCAAAAGGAATTTATTTTGTGAAAATCGATGACGGAGCGAATAGCTACAAACAAAAAATTATTATAGAATAACAAATAGTATTTGCAAAAAATTAAATATATACCTAAACCCCAAACTATGAAAAATAAAATTTTTCTATTCACAGCAGTCATTATCTCTTTATTATTTACATTTAAACAAAGCGCAAAAGCCCAAACAGGAGTATATGTTCCTGAGCTTGAAATTTTTGATAAGGCAATGACAAACCTTCTTACAAAATACAAAGTAAAAGGTGCGCAATTGGCACTTACCTACAAAGGGCGATTAGTTTATAATCGTGGCTTTGGCTATGCAAACACTGCTACTAGCACGCTTGTTCAACCCAATCATAGATTTAGGGTAGCAAGTGTTTCTAAGCCTATCACATCTATTGCAGTGATGCACTTAATAGAACAAGGCAAGTTACATTTGAACGATACAATTTTTGGTGCAAAAGGAATACTTAAAGATGTAAAATATCAAAAAGCCATTGATTCACGTGTTTACAATATTACATTGCAAAACCTACTTGAACATACAGGTGGTTGGGATAGATTTATTTCTGGAGATCCTTTCTTTCCAGCCTATGCAGCCAGTATTATTGGTATTTATGACATGGCCATTGCCATGGGAGTTCCTGCTCCGGGTACTGCTCAATCAACAATTGAATACATGCTGAATAACTTTCAGCTTGACAATGCACCAGGAACAGTTTCTGCATATTCTAATCTTGGATTCTCCATTATCGGACAAGTTATTGAAAAAGTAACGGGGCAAGGATATGAAAAATATGTTCGTGACACCATTTTAATTCCAATTGGTATTACCGATATTCAGGCAGGTGCTACATTATTATCCAACCAGTTACCTATGGAAGTTAATTATTATAATAATTATAACACACAAAATGTTTCTATTTACAATGGTATAACAATGCTTCCTTATGCTTATGGTACATATAATATGGAAAGCATGGGTGGTGCCGGTGCTTGGGTTGCTTCGGCAAAAGATTTATGTAAATTACTAGTTGCGGTTGACGGCTTTCCTTCAAAACCAGATATACTTTTACCATCAACAATTACTAGAATGACAAGAGTATCCGCAGCATATGCATATTATGCATTAGGCTGGTCAATAAACCCAACCGATAACAATTGGTATCATACTGGTTATTTACCCGGCACTTGTCGGTCAGAGTTTGTAAGAAGAAGTGATGAAATCAATGGCGCCTTATTGGTAAATACAGATGCCAATATAAGCGGATTAAGTACTGAAATTGATAATATATTATACTTATATCCGCCACTTGTAAAAAATTGGCCAAGCGGTGATATTTTTACCAATATAGGTGAACCAGAAAGCGAATTTTCAATCAGTTTATTTCCCAACCCCACCCATAATCAAATCAATATAAAAGCCCCTACTCAATCAATGGGTTCCACTTATACTGTTTCTGATTACACCGGTAAAGCAGTTCTTAACGGAAAAATATATTCTGAAAATACAATAGTTGAATTAAGTGAATTATCAGCGGGCATGTATTTTTTGCGCGTTGGTGATAATTTAAAACAAACATTTAAAATAATAAAGGAATAAAGTCAAGCATTTATATACTTAAAACTTTCAAACTATGAAATATTTCAAACTTATCGAAAAAACGATTTTATTCGCTATTTGCATCTATTTACCTGTTGCTTCATTGGCCCAAGCGGGTTCCTTAGATCTAAGCTTTGGGGATAATGGAATTGTAACTACAAATATTATTGGAATTAGTAAAAATTCAGGAGGAAATGCCACAGCCATTCAAAGTGATGGTAAAATTTTAGTGGCAGGTTCGCATGAAAGTACTGAATGCAATTCTAGTAACGGTCTTTCTAGTGTATACGATATTTTATTACTTCGTTACAATACCAATGGCAGTTTAGATGGCACCTTTGGAAATGATGGAATTGTGAGTACCGACCTCGGCAGTAACGATGGAGCAAATGCAATTGCCATTCAAAAAGATGGTAAAATTTTGGTGGCTGGCATCATAGGTAACAAGGGTGGCGATCATTCTCTTTTTGTTTTAATCCGTTGTAATACCAATGGCAGTATAGATACTACTTTTGGCACTGGTGGAATTGTAACAGGTGATGGAAGCCCAGGTAGTTCCATTGCCATTCAAAATGATGGCAAAATTCTTACAGTAGCCCAAATCTACTTTAAGAATTATCCTGATGACCCTTTTTATATTAATAATTTATTACGCTATAATACCAATGGCAGCTTAGATAGTACTTTTGGCATTGGTGGAATTGTGACTACTACTACTGTTGGTCCCATTGCAATTCAAAGTGATGGTAAAATTGTGATGGGAAGCAATGGTCATTTAATCCGCTTCACTATAAATGGCAGCATTGATGCAACTTTTGGAATTGGTGGCAAGTCAACTACTGCTAAAAATATTTTGGCTACTTCACTAACTATTCAAAAGGATGGTAAATATGTGATGGGAGGTTTTATTTTCAAAGGTTCTGCTAAAGGTAATGATTTTGCTTTAGCACGTTATAATACCAATGGCAGTTTAGATAGCACTTTTGGTATTGGTGGAATTGTTTCTACTTCTATAGGTTTTTCTTCAATTGTTTATTCTATTGCCATTCAAAGCAATGGGAAAATTGTGGTGGGAGGCTTAAGTGGCAATGATACAGCTTATGTTTTTGCTTTAGCTCGTTATACTACCAATGGAAGTTTAGATAATACTTTTGGTAATGGTGGAATTGTAACTATGGCTATTGGTACTTCTTCTTTACTTTTTTCTGTTGCTATTCAAAGTGATGGTAAAATTATAGCAGTAGGCA
>CAMCQX010000221.1 GCA_945876985.1 Chitinophaga pinensis | reverse complement strand
GCATGCAAAGCCGCCATCATGTTTTGTAAATTATGCGTTCCGAAAAACTTCAAAGAAATTTCTTGTCCGTTATTTTTTAAATAAACAACGCCATTTCTAACTTCAAAATCAGGAGTTAAATAAGGTGTTTTCTTTGCTAAAATATTTGATTTAGTAATTAATTTATTTACTTCATCATCGTTTGCACTGTATATAATACTGCCATTTTGAGGCAATGCCTCCACAAATATTTTAAACTGCTCTACATAAAATTCAAAAGTTGGAAAAACATTGATATGATCCCAAGCTATTCCGGTAATTATTCCAACATCGCCTTTATAAACATGAAATTTTGGACGTAAATCTAATGCAGAAGTCAAATATTCATCACCTTCAAAAACTGCAATTTTGGAAGTTTCACTTAAGCCAACCATGGTTTCAAAACCTGCCAACATGCTTCCTACCAAGTAATCAAATTCAATATTACATTCCTGTAATACATGTAAAATCATAGCAGTTGTGGTAGTTTTCCCGTGGCTTCCTCCAACTATAATTCTTAATTTATCTTTGGTTTGTTCGTACATATATTCTGGAAAAGAATATATTTTTATACCTAATTCCTGTGCTTTAAGCATTTCAGGATTGTCTTTTCGGGCATGCATTCCTAATATAATTGCATCTAAACCACTGTGAATATTATTTACATCCCAGCCCATTTTAGTTGGCAATATTCCATATTTAGCAAGCCTTGAGGTAGCTGGCTCATATATTTCATCATCACTACCAGTAATAATATAACCTTTTTTGTGCAAAGCAATGGCCATGTTATGCATAACCGCGCCACCTATTGATATAAAGTGAATATTCATTTTTGTGTTTTTAAAAGTGGCAATTTATGATTTGAAAATTTCAAATGTCACAATGTTTTATACACAAGTCGTTAATTTAATTACAAAAAAAGTCACTCCTATGAATTCAGTAAAACATTTTTTATTTTTGCTTCTGTTACGACAAAATAAAACACAAAATTTGAACTAATTTAAAAGAAAAACCTTTACAAATTCATTTTTTAGTAAATAGAATTAGTCTATTAAATTTAAAATCAGACAAATATAATATTGTAAAAGAATTTGAATTGGAATGAAAAAAAATATAGAAACCAATTGCCAATAAGATAAATAAAATTATATTTGCCCCCAATAAAAAAAAGATTATCATGTTTACAAGACTAAAAAGAAAAGACAGAAGAAATAAAACTAGTTCACATTTACGCGTGCAACGCATAAAGTTGAACACTCAATTAGTAAAAGTAAAATCGCCAAATACTGAGCGTACTGTTATTATTGAAGGATAGTATTTTACTTAAAAATATTTAAAAAAGCCAAAATTTAATAAATTTTGGCTTTTTTTGTTTTTAAAATGAACATTCAGAACATCCATCCATCTTGGCAAAAGCTTTTAAATTCGGAATTTGAAAAACCTTATTTTAAAAGAATAGCAAATACGCTTCTAAGTGACACGGAAAATGGTAAAATTATTTATCCAAATGAAAACCAAATTTTTGAAGCATTTAATTTAACTCCATTTCATGAAATTAAAGTGGTAATTCTTGGCCAAGATCCATATCATGGCGAAGGAGAAGCCAATGGCTTATGTTTCTCGGTAAATGAAGGTGTGAAAATTCCTCCGAGTTTAAGAAATATTTTTAAAGAGCTTTCAACGGATATTTCCGGATTTGAAAAACCTATTCATGGTAATTTACAAAATTGGTCCAAACAAGGAGTATTGCTAATAAATACAAGCCTTACCGTAATAAAAGACCAAGCAAATTCACACAGTAAAATTGGCTGGCAACAATTTACCAATAAAATTATTGAAAGTATTTCAAATCAAAACGAGAAAATTGTATTTATTCTTTGGGGCAAAAATGCGCATGATAAAATGGAATTCATAAATCCTAATAAACATTTTATCATAAAAACCGTTCATCCTTCACCCCTATCTGCTTCACGAGGATTTTTTGGTAGTAAACCATTTTCTAAAACCAATGAGTTTTTATTAGCAAATAACAAAACTTCAATTGAATGGGATTTATAAAACTGATTAAAATTGAACTTTAAATTATTAAACACCTAACCTTAAATTTGTAGTGCCAATGAAATATTTATTAATTGCTTTCGCTTTCCTCTTTTCATTATCATGTTCGTTTCCTCACTACCCAAAAAAATACGAAAAATTAGCAGTTTTTAGTCATGATACATTAAAAAATATTTCAACAAATGCCTTAGCATGCAATCAACTTAAAATACAATATTTAGGTTGTAGTAATTTATTGATAAAATATAAAAATGAAAGTATTTTATTAGATCCATTTTTTTCAAATAATCCAGGTATAAAAACAAGTTTGGGTAAAATAAAATTCAACCCAATTTATTTTAAAAAAGGGAGTGACTTTGTAAATAAGTATGGAAATTCATTTCACGATATCAATACCATTTTTATCTCTCATTCGCATTACGATCATTTATTTGACTTGGCATATTTATTAGAAAAAGATTCTTTAAATGATGCCGTTAAAATATATGCCGATGAATCGGCAAAAACAGTGGTGCAACATTTTTTAAAAAATCATACTTTTTTAAATGCTGATAGCTTTGTTTATAAAAAAAACACCATTCAAAAATGGATAAACATAAATAGCGAAATGAGAATGCTAATTATTCCTACAAGTCATGCTCCACATTTAGGCAAACTACACTTTATGAAAGGAAATACTGACAATTTATATTTTAAAAATTTCACTCAATCAACTCAAAAAATTAGTGCAAACCAATTCAAAGAAGGCCATACTTTTGCTTTTATTCTAGATATTTTAAAAGCAGACACCATAGCTTTTAGAATTTTAATAAAGGGCGCAGGTTGTGAAATTAATAATGGAAAAATTAGCGATGAGATTTTAAAAGAACATGGAATTGATTTGGCTATTATGCAAATTGCTTCGGCAAATTTTACTGATTGTTATCCTCAAAATTTATTAGCTCAAATAAAACCTAAGCAAGTATTAATTACACATTGGGAAGATTTTTTTAGACCATATGCACCCCGGAAAATCAAAACTGTAAGAGCTACTAACTTCTCTTATTTTTTCAAAAAAGTAAAAACAATTGAAGGAGTTTGGCCTGTAAAAAAACTATCAGATCAGTTTTATATGCCTAAGCCTGGAACCATGGTGATGTATGAATTCTAATTGTATTTAAAAGGAACAATTAATTGAAATTCTGGAATTTCAACATCAAATTCTTTTCCATCAAATTGGCGTTGCATGGTATAAAATCCACTCATTTTACCAAACTCGCTGTGTAAAGCGCAACCAGAAATATACGTGTATTTTTCGTTTGGCTCTAATATGGGTTGCTGACCAACAACGCCCTCACCATTTACTTCACTAAATCCTGAAAATGAATCTACAATATCCCAATGCCTGCTAATTAATTTTAAAGTGTATTCACCTTTGTTTTCAATGGTTACACGGTAAGCAAACATATGATTGCCGTCTGTATTATTCACCTTATCATTTTGATAAAATGTTTCTACAGTTATTTTTACATCATTTGAAATGGCTACTGGCATATATGTTTTACAATGTTAACGTTATTTTACAATAATTGTTTAATAAATATTTTCAGTTTAAGTTATGGCAAGGAATTATATTGCTGCATGCAATAATCTATTTCTTGCTGAGATTTACCTAAGGCCCTATATTGATTAGCTAAATCGCCCCATGCTTGTTTAAATTTAGGATTCATAACTAAGCAATATTCAAAATTATTAATCGCTTTAGTCGTATTTTTAACAGCCTCATACGATTTTCCTAAATAATAAAATACCTCAGGCGATTGACCGTTAAATTTCAATGCTGTTTCTAATCTATCACTGGCTCCCTCGTAATTATTCATATTCAAATAAGCCATTGCAGCATAGTAATAAGCTTCCGTACTATTTTCTTTTAGCTTGGTTGCTTTTGCACAGGCATCAATACATTTTTGATATTC